>JANRLI010000023.1 GCA_033762625.1 Alphaproteobacteria bacterium | reverse complement strand
GCCTTCCTGCCGGAAGGGGTTGGGCTTAATCAATCTGTCATCGCTTCCGGCAATATGTGCCGGAGTTTTCATGATTTTTGAACCCTTCTTTGTATCCAGTTTTATGGTTGCGCTTGCCGAACTTGGCGATAAGACGCAGCTTCTTTCGCTCTGCCTGATCTGCAAATTTAAAAAGCCGTTACCGATCATATTGGGCATCTTTGCATCTACGGTCATCAACCATGCGGGCGCAGCTTACTTTGGTGAATTGATTACACAAACCATCGGGCCGGATGCCCTGCGCTGGATATTGGGCATCTCGTTCATTGCAATGGCGGGCTGGGTGCTCATTCCCGATAAGGCGGATGATATTGATGTAAAAGAACGCGGGGTCAGCGGTCTTGGAATTTTTCTTACCACCTTTGCCGCATTCTTCATGGCAGAGATGGGGGATAAAACGCAGCTTGCAACAGTTGCTCTTGCCGCAAAATATCAGGCCTTTGTAATGGTCGTTATCGGCTCAACACTGGGCATGATGCTGGCAAATGTACCGGTGGTTTATTTTGGGCAAAAGGTTATTAAGAAGCTGCCACTACCGGTTATCCATCGGATTGTAGCTGTATTATTTGTGATAATCGGCATCTTGGTGTTGGTGGGTGACGCAATCCGGCTTTAGGGTGCGGCATTTTGCCTAAAGCATGTGCGCGTTTACCCGTTAAAATAACGGGTATGATGCACGTATCACCCAATGATAATCTGAAGCTATGGCTTGGCGCGGCTGTGCCGCGCTACACAAGCTATCCGCCTGCCACAGCGTTTCATGGTGGTGTTGCAGCTATCGATTATGCCGCATCATTGGCAAAGCTACCGCCCGAAAAGCCCATCTCGCTGTACATTCATATTCCGTTTTGTGATGCGTTGTGCCTTTATTGCGGATGCAATACTGGCGTTACCCGCCGCGAAAGCCGTATTGAACGCTATTTGGTTGCCTTAAAAGATGAAATGCGCATGATCGCAGAGCAGGTCGGGCATCGTTTATCCGTCAGTCATTTGCATTTTGGCGGTGGTACGCCCAATATTTTGTCGCCGCAAATGATCATGGAATTATTTGCTGAATTGCATCAGCAATTTGATTTCTCGCACTGTAAGGAAATCGCGGTCGAGATTGACCCGCGCGTAGCCACACATGAAAAGGTATTAGCGTTCGCCAAATGCGGCGTCACACGTGCCAGTTTGGGCGTGCAGGATTTCAAGCATGATGTGCAGGAACTGGTGCATCGTATCCAGCCTTATGAAATGGTGAAACAGGTTTGCGCATGGCTTCATAGCAGCGGTATTGCCAACATCAATTTTGACTTGATGTATGGTCTGCCTTTGCAAACCCCTGAAAGCGTGGCGCATACTGCACGCCAGGTATGTGAATTGGGCCCTGACCGTATTGCTTTGTTTTCCTATGCCCATTTGCCTCGTCTTAAAAAACACCAGCAAGCGCTAGAGCCATGCGGAATTCCGGATTCAATAGCTCGCCTTGCCATGGATGATGCCGCACGTGATGTGTTTATTGCGCATGGTTATATTGCGGTGGGGATGGATCATTTCGCAAAGCCCGATGATGGCCTTGTGCGTGCATTGAACAACGGAACGCTGTGCCGCAATTTCCAAGGCTACACCGATGATACAACCGATACACTGATTGCGCTTGGCGCATCATCCATCAGCCAAACGCCCGATGGTTTCTTTCAAAACGAACGCCAGACTGAAACATATCAGAACATCATCAAGCAGAATATGCTAGCTACTACGCGCGGCTATAAAATGAATGATGATGATCGTGTGCGCGGCGCGATCATCCAAGCGCTTATGTGTTATCTTTCTTGCGATGTTGAACGGCTCTGTAACTCGCTGGGCGCAGATGTTGGGCAATTTTCGCAAGCATTTGAAAAGTTGGCGTCATTTGAAGCTTGCGGGCTGGTCCGGCTTGACGGTCATACCATTAAGCTCACTTCGCGCTGGCGCATGCCTATCCGTGTTATTTGCCAAGTGTTTGATGCCCATGCGCAGGCAGTGCCTGCTGCGTTTTCCAAAGTCGCTTGATTAACACCTGATCACGACATGGCTTTGCGGACGTGTTCTGCCAGTTCGGCGATCTTGATTTCCTGTTGGTCGCCTGATTTCAAATTCTTTAATGCCACAACGCCGTTGGTGTGCTCATCACTTCCCATGACCAACGCGAATGGAATACCCGCCTTATCGGCATATTTAAATTGCTTACCCAATTTATCTGCTTCCAGATAGATTTCGGTGTTGATGCCAGCCGCGCGCAGCTGGGTTGCAATGCGGCGGTAATCGCTACTTAAACCTTCATCCATCATGGTGATAAGAATCTGTACACTGCTTGGCGCTTCATTCACCAGCCCCGCATGACGCATCTGATCAAACAAACGTGTCAGGCCAATCGAAATCCCAACGCCAGGCAGTTTTGATTTGGTGTAATAGCTGGCAAGATTGTCGTATCTGCCGCCTGAACAAATACTGCCGAAGTTTTTGTGATCATTCAGGAATGTTTCGTAAACCGTACCCGTATAGTAATCAAGGCCACGCGTGATGGCAGGATTGAAACGAATAACATCGCCTGCGCCCATATCTGCGGTGGTCGAAAGTAGCAGCGCGATTTCGTTTAAGCCTTCTGCCGCTTCCGCACTATTGCCACAGAGTTTTTCCAAATCCTTCAAACGGCTTGCATTATCTGCATCGCCTTTTAGCAATAGTAACAAAGAACCAAGCTTGGTATGACCCGTAGCATTCAAATTCTTTTCAACATCGGCCCAACCAATTTTATCAGCCTTATCAATTTCGCGCAGCACTTGGGCTTTTGCTTCCGCATCAGTTACGCCAACGCTCTCCAAGTAACCTTTCAAAATCTTCCGGTTGGAAACATTGATGGTGAAAGCGCCAATCTTCAAATCACGGAAAATATCCGCAATGACTGCGGGCATTTCGGCATCATAAGCGGGCGATAGTGTTTCACGGCCAATCACATCGATATCGCATTGGTAGAATTCGCGGAAACGGCCTTTTTGCGCGCGCTCCCCGCGATAGACGCGTTGCATCTGGTATCTGCGAAACGGGAACGCCAATTCATTCTGGTGCTGCGCCACATAACGGGCGAGGGGAACGGTTAAATCAAAACGTAATGCTAAATCAGGAGCGTGGCCTTCTTTGATCGAGCCGGTGGATTGCACGAAGTAAACTTGCTTTTCAGTTTCACCGCCGCTTTTGGTCAGCAGAATATTCGCTTCTTCAAACGCCGGCGTTTCGATGGGAAGAAACCCATAGCGCTCGAATTTCTGGCGGATGGTATCAAGCATCTTCTGGAACACGATTTGCTCGCGCGGCGGCAATTCCATTGTTCCGGTTGGCGTTTTAGGCGTGATGATGGTTTGGCTCATAGATACTCGAATAACTCATCGTGTGGTTTTAAGAACGGCGACCGCCGTTCCGCGAGCTTATGCGAGCGAAGCCCCAAAATACAAATGGGCGGCGTTTGAGTATTACACGTAGCTGTAAGTCACTAAAAAATCCACTAGCTTGCATAAATGCCTGCAATAACGGTGCTGGCAGTGCTGCTTACAACCTTATTCCTTTCGATTTCAATACAATATCACTAAGGATTTGGATATAATTGTAAAACTGGGGTTTACCATTCAATAACGCTATCTTAAGTCAGCTATGCCACATTAAGAGACCCATGTGAGAAAATATGAAAAATCCGTCAGGTTTCCCTATGTCACCACCATCCCTTTTTCGCGACTTGAAGTTGAGCGATTTGTACATTCGTCTCGATTCAAATGGCGCGGCTATTTATCAGGGACAAAAAAAGGGCAAGCAACGCATCAACGCTGTAGTGCCCCACCATTTTGATGACGAAGTACGGCAGATTACCGATTTTGTTCGCAACCAAGGTTTAAAAGAAGACAGCATTCTGCAGTTCAAAGGTACGCGTATGCGTATGTCGCGTCAGAAAATGGCCGATGGTGAAGACTGGATGTGTTTGCGCGTAATCAAAACAGAAGTGCCAAAGCTGGATAAGCTAGGCATGGTTCCGGCATATGTGCAAATGCTGCGCGATTTAGGAAAGCGTGATGGCCTGATTATGATTACAGGTGCAACTGGGCATGGTAAAACCACCACCTCCTGCGCGTTGCTGATTGATTATTTGATAGCGCATGGCGGCATCGCAGTAACGATTGAAGATCCCGTTGAATATGTGCTTAAAGGCCGTCATGGTGACAGCGGATTTGCATTCCAAGTGGAAGTCAACGGCACGGAAGACTGGGCTTCCTGTATTAAACGCAGCTTACGCTGGGCGCCGCATTATATTTTCGTTGGTGAAATTCGCACCCCCCAAGCAGCAGAACAGGTTTTGCGTGCAGCCACCACGGGCCATTTGGTAATTACCACCGTGCACGCAGGTTCTGCGGAAGAAGCATTGATGGGTCTTATGCATCTTGCTGAACAAGGTATGGGTGGCAGTGCTAATCACATTCTTGCAGCTGGTTTGACGGCTGTTGTCCATCAAACCATGTCGGAAGCCGGCCCATCGGTTCGTATGGCCGTAACAGAGCCCGGCAATATGGGTGATCCTGTTCGCTCACTCATTCGTGAAAACAAAGTCGGTATGATTACAACCTACCTCGATAAAACGTCAGCCAAGATGCTGCGGATTGGTGATAAATAATGGGCAAGCTTCTAAAAGATTTAGCGTTCATGGATTTGTATGTGCGTCTTGATAGACCTGCGCAGCCGCGTTACCGTTCGCCGCAACGCGACAAGAACAACGTATGGATTCAGCCATTGCATTCCGATTATGCGGAAGACGTTGAAAAACTGGCAGCAAAATTCCGTTCCGAAGCCGACAATGTAGAAGTTGCATTTACCTATGATGGCATGCGCTTCCGTCTTGCCCACCAGGGCATGGCGAATGGTGAAACATGGGCGGTTCTTCGCCGCATTACCCCGATTGTGCCAAAGCTTGAAGGGCTTGGGTATGCCCCGCACATTGCTAATTACTTACGCAATCTGGGCCGCCGCGATGGTCTGGTTATTTTTTCAGGTGCCACGGGTCACGGTAAAACCACTACATGCTTCTCATTGTTGCAGGAATATTTGCACAGCTATGGCGGCGTAGGCATGACCGTGGAAGATCCCGTGGAATACATTCTGGAAGGTCCTTGTGGTGATAAAGGCTATTGCTATCAAATTCAGGTCGCAAGCGGTGAAGACTGGGCAACCCCATTAAAACGCACCTTGCGTTGGACGCCGCGCTACTTACTGGTGGGTGAGGTTCGCTCCCCCGCGGCTGCTGAACAGATTTTGCGTGCCGCAACCACAGGCCACTTGGTGCTAACAACCATTCACGCGGGTTCAATTGAAGACAGCTTGCTGGGCTTGTTACAACTCGCAGCGCAAAATCTTGGCAGTGCCGCAAAGAACGTATTGGCGCAAGGCCTCACGGCAGCAATCCATCAACGGCTTGGACCGCAAGGCCCGCATATCCGTTATGTATTTACCGAAGAAGATAATAATGGTGATCCTGTGCGCGCACTTATTCGTGAAGAGCGCGTAGGTATGATCAACACGTATATCGAGCGTCAAATTGCGCGTATGGCGCAATTGTCGCAAACCTCCGGCATAAATGTACCGAATTCGTTAAAAGATAGTAAGGCTAAGTAGTTCTACGATTTTGCCTGAACGTATTTGCGGCCATGGCCCACATCTGTGTTGATGGGCACGTTTTTGGCGCATAAGGGGCAATCTTTTTCATCCCATGCGTCAAAATTCACGTTAATCAGCGCGAATAATTCCGGCGGGTGTGATACGTCTTCCGCCTTGATGCCACCGCGATTGCACAAAACGCCAAGTCCCATCACATTCGCGCCAATCGCGCGTGCTGCATCAATCACTTTTTTAACTGATCCGCCAGTCGTCAGAATATCTTCAACAATCAGCGTCTTTTTGCCGGATGATAGTTTGTCATAACCGCGTTTAATAACAAACCCGTCACCTTCTTTTTCTGCATATACGCCCAAAACTTCGCGGCCCGTAATTTTGGTGAGATGATAGGCAACCCACTGCGATAAAATAATGCCACCAACTGCGGGTGCTATCACCACTTCAATTCCTTTATTGGCAAAGTGCTTGGCAATTTCTTCACATAGTTGTGATGTCACTTCGGTATGCGGATAAATCGCATCCTTGTTGAAATACGTAGAGCCGTGTTTGCCGGATGTGTAAACAAGATGGCTATCGGTGATAACAGCCTGAATTTTTGCAAGTGCATCAAAGATTTCTTTATTCATACGTTTAAGCCTTCAGACGTGTTAAAAACTGATCCATCCATTCCCATGTTTGCAGGCGGAACTCTTCTTTTTCCTGTAGCAATTCATGCTTTGCGCCATGCAAATACTGTACTTTGCAATTGGGTAGCATGGATGCGACAAATGTAAAACCGCTTGTTTCAACCAACGGATCTTCTTGCGAACCCATGACCAGATACGGAATGCGGGGTGCGCCGCGCGCCAGATCCTGTTCCAGCCGTTTGGCGGATTGCAGGAATGCGTACAGCCAGCCATAGGTTAACCCGCCAACTTTCAGTTCCGGCTTTTCAGTCAGGTGCGCCATCAGATTTTGGTAATGGGCTTCGCTTTGTGTGAGCGGGTTGCTTTCAAACGTGCCTTTCGCTTGGTCAAAATCCTTCTGGCCGATTGCGTAGGCTTGGTCAAAGCCAAGCCATGCGGCAAATTTAATGATCCATAGGGCTATGATTGACGGTATCGGCGCTGTTTTAAGCCGGTGCAACATCGATACAAGTATAACCGCTTTGATTGATGGATATTTGCGCCCGCGTTCCAGAAACCAGCGAAGGCCAATATGTGCACCCATGGAATGGCAAAGGAGGATTATTTTTTTCTCATTACCCAATTCGGTTTTGAACAGGCGTTCCAAATCTTCAACCAGTAAATCGAAACTGGGCAGCCAGGTCTTTTTTCGATCCATCAAAAAACGCGATGATAATCCTTGCCCGCGCCATTCGGCGATGACCACGTTGTATCCGCGTTCATTCCAGCTGCTGATAACCTCCTTGTATTTTTCAATCCATTCACCCCAGCCTGGCAACAGCAATACCGTTCCGGCAGCTTTTTTGGCTGGCGCACTTTTGCCGTAACGCATTTCACCATCATAAGAGCAGGGGAGGAAGTGCAGTGTGAGATTCATATATGCGGCCTAATAAGATGACCGTTGCCCTCACGAGCGGTTGCGCATCGCGCAGAGCGAGTGAAGCGCACCAATTGTTGAGGCCAACGAGCAAAAGTGTAAAACCTATATTATCAAAAGCCACGCATATTGACAGGGCGAATTGCTTGCCTAGATTGAATGGCCATGCTTATTTTTGAACCATCTTCCCCGCCACCAAAACCCATGCAGAACGCTGTTGTTGCGCTCGGTAATTTTGATGGCGTGCATCTCGGGCATCAGGTGGTGTTGCAAAAAGCTCGCGAACAGGCGCGTAAACACAATAAACCTTTTGGGGTTGTTACGTTCGAGCCGCATCCGCGCAGTGTGTTTGCACCAGCTGATGCTCCGTTCCGTATTACGCCTGCACACACCAAACGTCGTATCCTTGCGGATTTGGGCGTGGATGTATGTTTTGAAATTCCGTTTACTTATGAATTTTCTAAGCTCGGTGCTGAACAATTTGTTGAAGACTTATTGCTTGGACAATTGCATATATCCCATGCTGTGGCGGGGCATGATTTTGTGTTTGGTCATAAACGCGGCGGCGATATGCGGCTGCTCAAGCAGCTTATGAAAAAACATCATTTGCATGTGGATGAGGTTTCGCCTGTTTATGACAATTCGCATGTGCTGTGGTCATCGACGCGTATCCGTGAAGTTTTGCAAAAGGGTGATCCGAAAAGCGCGGCGGCAGCGCTGGGCCGCAATTGGGAAATTGAAGGTATCGTGCAGCGTGGCGCGCAGCGTGGTCGTACAATTGGTTTTCCAACCGCTAATCTATCCCTCGATTGTTACCAGCGGCCGCGCTTTGGTATATATGCTGTCACTGTCACCCATGCGGGCAAACAGTATCAGGGCGTTGCCAATATCGGCATCCGTCCCACGGTAGATGGTGAACGTGAAAGCCTTGAAGTGCATATATTTGACTTTGCAGGCGATTTATATGAACAAAGCATCCGCATCGGTTTTGTCGATTTTATTAGGCCAGAGCAGCGTTTTGAGGGGCTGGATGCGTTAAAAAACCAAATCAAGCAGGATTGTCTTGTAGCAAAACAGATGCTGGCATAATCTCGTTTTTTTGATTTTCCTGACCAAAATAGCGCCATGACTACTGATTACAAAAATACAGTTTTTCTCCCCAAAACCGAATTTCCCATGCGCGGTGACCTGCCGCAAAAAGAACCAAAGCTGATTAGCTATTGGCAGGATATTAATCTGCAATCGCTGATTTCTGGCGGAAATACAGGTAAGGAGAAATTCATCCTGCATGATGGCCCGCCATATGCGAATGGCAATCTGCATATCGGCCATGCGGTCAATAAAATTTTAAAAGACGTGGTAAACCGCACCAAGCAAATGCAAGGCTATGCCACCGATTATGTTCCGGGCTGGGATTGCCACGGTTTGCCGATTGAATGGAAAATCGAAGAAAAATATCGCGCGCAAAAAAAGAACAAGGATGAAGTGCCGCTGTTGCAATTCCGTCAGGAATGCCGCGAATTCGCGCGCGAATGGGTGGGCGTGCAAGGCGCGGAATTCCAGCGTCTTGGCGTTATGGGTAATTGGGCTGACCCTTACACCACCATGACCTATGCGGCGGAAGCCGGCATCGTGAAGGAAATCCACAAATTCGCGATGAATGGCGGGCTCTACCGTGATGTGAAACCCGTCATGTGGTCAACGGTTGAAAAAACCGCGCTGGCCGATGCGGAGGTTGAATATCACGACCACACATCAACCGCGGCGTATGTGAAATTTCCGGTATCCTCAGTGAACAAAGATGGTGTCTCTAGCGTTTTAGTTGGAGATATAAAGCTGATTAGCCATCTTCAGAACTCTTATATCGTAATATGGACAACAACACCTTGGACCTTGCCTGGTAATCGCGCGATAGCGTTTGGAAATGATATAGATTATGCTATCTATGAATGCACGGCTGTCAATGAATCAAGCAAAGGCAATGTGGGTGAAAAATATGTCGTCGCGCAGGTTCAAAAAGAAAATTTTGAAAAACAAACCGGTGTCGTTCTGCGAGAATTAATTGGTTTTAAGGGTAGTGATCTAAATAAATTGGAGATTGCTCACCCATTGCGCGGGCACGGCTATGAATTCGATGTGCCATTATTCGCTGGTGAATTCGTTGCAACCGAAACCGGTACGGGCTTCGTGCATATCGCGCCGAACCATGGTGAAGACGATTATAAATTAGGCAAAGCACATCGTTATGAAATATACGGTGAAAGTGGTGACCTATCACAATCCGATTTCGTGGATGGGGAGGGGCGCTATAAACCGCACACGCCGATCTTCGCGGGGGAATACATCTATAATCTGCAAGGTAAACCCGGCGGCGCGAATAAGGCAGTGCTTGCAAAACTTACCGAAGTTGGTGCGCTTCTTGCCAGTCATTCATTCCAGCACAGCTATCCCCATTCTTGGCGTTCAAAAGCGCCGGTTATTTTCCGCACTACGCCGCAATGGTTCATCTCGATGGAGAAGAATGATTTGCGCAAGAAAGCGCTCAAAGCCATTGCCGATACCGATTGGGTTCCGGCAATCGGTGAAAACCGCATTCGCTCTATGGTGGAAACGCGGCCTGACTGGTGCATCAGCCGTCAACGCGCTTGGGGTGTTCCTATTGCGATTTTTGCGCATAAGGTAACTGGCGAAATCATTCGCGATGATGCCGTCAATAAACGCATCGCTGATGCCTTTGAACAAGATGGTGCGGATGCTTGGTTTGCACGCCCCGCCCAAGAATTCTTGGGCGATAAGTATAAAGCCGAGGATTACGATCAGATTAAAGACATCGTCGATGTATGGTTTGAATCCGGTTCAACTCATGCCTTTGTTTTGGAAGCGCGCGGCTTTGCTGTACCTGCTGATTTATATTTAGAAGGGTCCGACCAGCATCGCGGTTGGTTCCATTCTTCATTGTTGGAAAGCTGCGGCACGCGCGGCATTGCACCGTTCAAGGCTGTGCTGACGCATGGCTTTGCGCTCGATGAACAAGGCCGCAAGATGTCGAAATCCTTGGGCAATGTGGTTGCTCCTCAGGAAGTCATCGAAAAAATGGGTGCAGATATTTTACGTCTTTGGATTATCAGTACCGATTACACCGAAGATTTGCGCGTTGGCCCTGAAATCCTCAAGCAATCGGCCGAAACCTATCGCCGCTTGCGTAATACCCTGCGCTATGTGCTTGGCGCGCTTGACGGCTTTAGTGCCAAGGAAACGCTTGGCATTAAAGAAATGCCGGAGCTGGAACGCTGGGTCTTGCATCGCTTATATGAAGTAAACGCCAATATCGAAAAGGCGATTGCGGAATATAAGTTCAATGCGATGTTGACCGAATTACACAATTTCTGCGCGGTTGATTTATCAGCGCTCTATTTCGATATCCGCAAGGATAGTCTGTATTGTGATCATCCCAATGAAACCCGCCGCCGCGCGGTGCGCACAGTCATGCACACGATTTATATCTCGCTCACCAAATGGCTTGCGCCAATTTTGTGCTTTACGGCTGAAGAAGCGTGGCTTGCAGGAAAGCATCCTGAAAAATCCGTTCATGCAACTTTGTTTGAAAAAATCCCTGCCGAATGGCGCGATGATGCCTTGGCAACCAAATGGCAACGCATCCGCGCACTGCGTTCGGTTGTAACTGGCGCGATTGAAAAGAAGCGCGCAGAAAAGGTTGTGGGTTCCAGTTTGCAGGCAACGCCAACGGTCTATGTCAAAAAGCCGGATGCGGATTTGCTGAAAACCATCGATTTTGCTGATATTTGCATAACTTCTTATTTGCATGTGGTTACCGATACGCCGCCTGTTGATGCCTTCATAATTTCCGACGTCCCCGATGTCGCTGTGGTTGTGAATGTTGCATCCGGTAATAAGTGCGAGCGGTGCTGGTCCGTGAAGGAAGAGGTGGGTAAAAGCAAAAAACACCCAACCATATGCTTGCGATGTGAAGCTGCCGTTGAACAGATGGCTGTGGCTGCATGAGTATTGTACGGTATAAATGGATTGCACTTGCGCTTGCCGCGGTTATTGCAAGCGTTGATCAGATTAGCAAAAATGCGATTTTGCAAACGATCCCATCCGAAGAAATCGTACATCCGATTACATCATTCTTTAATCTGGTGCTGGTTTACAATCGTGGCATAAGCTTTGGATTGTTTAATCAGGCGCCAGTAGAAGCGCAGCCTTATATTTTTCTCGGCATTTCGGGCATCATTTCGTGTGCGCTGCTCGTGTGGTTGTTTCGCACCCGCAGCGCATTGATTGTAACTGCATTGGCAATGGTCATTGGTGGCGCAATCGGGAATGCAATAGACCGTGTCTTGCATGGCGCGGTTATTGATTTTCTTGATTTTTACGTCACAATCGGGAGCTGGGTATATCATTGGCCTGCCTTCAATGTCGCAGATAGTGCTATCGTTTGCGGGGTTGGCCTGATTTTGCTGGATAGCCTTGCTTTTGACAAAAAGACGCTTCAAAAATAGAGCATGAAATTAAATATGAAATCAGAGAAGCTTCTCATTGTCTGCGTATCGCTTATTGCCCTGACGGGTTGCGGAGAAGTGCGTGAAGCGGTCGGCCTTGTAAACACGCCACCAGATGAATTTGCGGTCATTGATCATCCGCCATTATCAATGCCACCTGACTTTGACCTACGTCCGCCGCGCCCCGGTGCTGCGCCGCGCAATGCCATAAACCCATCTACGGCTGCCGCCAAGGCGCTTTATGGTGAGGGCAAGATGGAGACCGTGCCACAACAAGGCGTAACATCCTTGAACATGCAGGCGCTGAGCCCGTCTGAACAGGCGTTGATAAGCCAAACAGGAAGCGACAAGGCAGATCCGCGCGTTCGCTCCAAGCTTGATAAGGAAGCAAGCCAGCAAGTTATCGGTAACCGCCGCTTGCTTGAAGCAATTACTTTCTGGAAAAATCCCAAGAAAGACGAACAAGGTGTTACGGTGGATGCTGCCGCAGAAAAAGAACGTCTTGAAAAAGCTAAACGTGACGGCGTGCCGATTACTGCCACAGGCACGCCAGCAATTGAAAAAAGTAATTCAGTACTCATTAAGTAAGGTCTCTCATGCGCCGTTTCTGGCTGCCTATGTCAATTTTGATATCGGCTTTGATATCACTGAATGGTACTGCACATGCAGCAGTGTTTAATGCAAAAACTGCTACGCTCGAAAACGGGTTGCAGGTCGTGGTGGTTGAAAACCACATGGCACCCGTTGTTACCCATATGATGTGGATTAAGGCTGGTGCTGCCGATGAAGTCCAGGGCGTTTCCGGTATCGCGCATTATCTTGAACACCTCATGTTCAAAGGAACTGCAAAAGTTCCAAATGGCGAATATTCTGCGCGCATCGCGCAGGTGGGCGGCACAGAAAACGCATTTACGTCATGGGATTATACAGCTTATTTTGCAACAGTTGCGAAAGCCAATCTGCCAATGGTCATGGAACTGGAAGCTGATCGCCTGGCACATTTACAAATCAAGAAAGAACTAGCAACCCCAGAGCTAGCTGTGGTGCTTGATGAACGCCGCCAGCGCGTTGAAGATGAACCGTTTGCGCCGCTGCTGCAACAAATGGCAGCTGCGTTATTCCCGCACCATCCGTATGGTATTCCAGTCATCGGCTGGAAGGAAGAGATAGAAAAATTCACCGTAGAAGATGCTAGGCGTTTTTATGAAACGTGGTATCAGCCTTCCAACGCCGTGGTGATAGTAAGCGGTGATGTAAAGGCAGAAGAAGTATTCGCATTAGCCAAGAAAACCTTTGGCGTATTACCAACCAAGCGTCTTGCGCCGCGCATCCGCACCGTTGACCCACAATTTAAAGGCAACACAACGATTGTGCTCGAACATGAACATGTCAAACAAACTACATTGCTACGTAGCTATAAAATTGCGCCCGCGCGCAAAGACCCTGCTAATTCAATTGCTCTTCAGGTGCTAGAAGAATTATTGGATGCATCCGATGCATCGTTTCTGCCACGGCGTTTGATACAGGAAAAAAACCTCGCCAGTAGTGTTAATGTGAATTACGAAAGTGATTTATATGATGATGGTCAGTTTGTTATCTCGCTTGTACCAAAGCCGAATGTGACAAAAGAGCAGCTTTTGGCAGAACTTGATGCAGCCTTGCAGGAATATGCCAAAACGCTTCCAAACGAAGATGATATGAAGGCAGCCCGCCGCAGTCTGCAACGCCAAGCTGTGCTTGCGCGCGATAGTGTAATGGGCCCTGCACAAACCATTGGTGTTGCGCTCGTGACAGGGCAAACACTCGATGATGTAGAAAACTGGCCGGAACAAATTGCAGCGGTTAAAGCAGAAGAAGTACAAAAAGCACTTAAAAGTATTTTGGAGACGCCAAGTGTTACAGGTGTTCTAAAACCAAAAGAAGGGTTAGACCTATCCAAGATTGCTCCATCGCCACACCCGTCAGCCCAAGGGGCTATCAAATGAAGCGCTTGTTTATGCCACTTCTATGTGTGCTTGCCGTGCTAATAGCACCGCCATGCTTTGCCAATGATGTGCAAATTTTAAAAAGCAGCAAGGGAATAACTGCTTGGCTTATTGAAGATCATTCGTTGCCGATTGTTTCCTTGTCATTTGCATGGAATGGCGGCATTGAAACAGATGATGATGCAAAGCAGGGCTTAAGCCATGTGGCGGCGACTATGTTGACGAAAGGCGCAGCCGCTGATGATGAAAACGCATTCCTCAAAAAATTGCAGGATAATGTCATCAGCCTGTCGTTTCAGGCACAGCGCGATACGATTTATGGCCAATTGCGTACTTTGAAAGAGACATTACCTGTCGCACAGGAAGCGTTGCGGGCTAGTATTATGCAGCCGCGTTTTGATGATCAAAGTCTGATGCAAGTAAAAGCGCAGAATATAAGTTTAATTAAAAATTATCTATCAGATCCGGATTGGCTTATGTCACGGCTGATGATGCGTGAAGTCTATGCCGGGCATCCCTACAGCAAGCGCACTTTGGGAACGCAGGCAACCATCAATTCAATTACCAAAGATGATTTGAAGAACTGGCACAAGCGTCTCAATCGCAGCGAGCTTATTGTCAGTGCCACAGGCGATATCACGAAAGAAGAATTGAATAAATTGCTTGATGAGACGTTTGGTGGGCTGCCGGAAAAGCCTGCTGGAGCAGAGCTTGCGGAAGCCGATTTGAAAGGTAAAACCGAAACATTCGTACTGAAATATAAAGGTCCACAAAGCAGCATCACGGTTGTCTGGCCCGGCATTCGCCGTAATGACAAAGACTGGTATGCGATGGAGGTAATGAACTATATTTTAGGTGGTGGTAGCTTCTCTTCGCGCTTAATGAGCGAAGTGCGTGAAAAACGCGGTCTCACCTATGGCATTTCATCAGGTATGTCTTTGTTTGACCATGGATCCAGCTATAGCATTCAGGCATCTTTTAAGAATGAAAATGCTGGTCATGTGTTGGATTTGATAAAAAAAGAAATTGCGCACATGCGTGATACAAAAGTCAGCGCAGAGGAATTGAAAGCAGCAAAGGATTATCTGATTGGTTCCTATGCGCTATCGCTTACCTCGACCGCCCGTGTTGCCGGTCATTATCTGGAAATACAACGTCAAAAATTGGGTGTTGATATACAGCAAAAACGTGAAGCGGCATTGAACGCAGTAACGGCGGAGGATGTGCAGCGCGTTGCCAAACGCATTTTGCAGGATGCATCGCAAATCACCTTTTTCGTAGGTGAGCCGCAAGGCATCACCGCAACCAAGACGTTTGATAGCGTCGAATAACCATTAACCCATTGAAATAAAAAAGTTATTTTAGTTGAAGGGTGTTAGCCGTCTGTCAATAGGTTCAGGGTTAATATGGCTTCATATTCAATGAGATAATTGTATGGCACTTACACCATTCGTTTATGCACCTTTTGGCACGCCGGGCAGAAACGCTATCGGTGAGCAGTCAAGCACGGAACTATCCTTCGTTAGAAATTTTGATATCACCAAACCAGCGGTTATGGTTTTTTTTGCGCACGGTCATCGTGTCATGCTTGAACGTGATGTGGTACGCCGGCAAGCCGTATTGGCGCAATTAGAAAAAGCAGGGTTGAACGCCGTACTGGTTGCTCCGCAACTTGCCTATAACGCAACAGGTCCTGCGGGAGATAGCCCTGGCCGTTTTGCAGAACCCGGATTTGCTACTAAATTTTTTGAAGAAGCGGCGCAGAAACTTGCGCAAATGCATGATCAGCAAAGACATAATCTTGGCCGCCCTAAACCCGAAACGCTCGATACTTTTCGCAAAATGCCTATTATCGTGACAAGTTATAGTGGTGGGTATGGTGCAGCCAATGCCGTCATCGAAGAATCCATGCGCGCAGTTCCGCTAGTGCATATGGGCGCGGGTGGCCAGCTCATCGACCAGCCATCATTAGGTCAGCGTATCAAGGGCGCGGTACTGCTGGATACGCTTTATGGCGGGTCTGATACCTACAGACGCTTTGCAAGCCAGACACACCGTCCGTTTGTCGTAAGTAATTACATTCCAACCAATGGGCGCAATTTAACGCATATCAGCAATACCGTACTTCATGCGCATTTCTCGGCAACAGGTCAGCTTACAACTGGTACGGTCAATGCCCGACAGAATGTAAAAATTTATCACGCAACAAGTGGTGACCACGTTAATCTGGTGCAAGACACATTAACCAGATCGCTTGGTTATATTCCGGGTTACCGGGTTGCTGATGTAGTTGGACCCGCAGTTGCGCGCACAACGCCTACGGCTGGCACGGCGCAGTATGGATGGAGAATGCACCGCCATACTCCTTTGCCGCCAAATACGGGTTAAGCAAAGTCAACTATAACTGGAACATGGTCGCTGGGCTTTGGTTCCCAACCGCGCGCTTCGCGTAAGACTTTGGTACTTTTAAGAGAGCTAATCAGTGGCTTACTGCACCAGATATGGTCAAGTCTTCTGCCGCGGTTGGATGCCGCCCAGTCGCCAGCCCGGTAACTCCACCACGAATACAGTTTTTGGTCAGCAGGAACGAAATGACGAACCGCATCATACCAACCATTTGATTTCTGCAAATGGCCCAGTTTTTCAACTTCTATCGGTGTGTGTGAAACCACATCCAACAGCTGTTTATGTGACCATACATCGTGTTCAAGCGGTGCAATATTTAAATCACCT
>JANRLI010000022.1 GCA_033762625.1 Alphaproteobacteria bacterium | reverse complement strand
AGGGTCGCAAACCCAGTTTGGCCTGTCGACTTATACTGTAGAACCTGTGCACGGAATGCTTCTGCCTTATAGACGTATCCTGCAATCGTAACCGTACTCAAATCTCTAGCTACTGTGAAACGATCGGTCGTGCTAACGGTTAATTCATGCCCATCAATGGTGAGTTTTACTTTACCATTATTCGGTACATCTGCTTCCGTAAGTTTTGAACCAGGCGCTGGAACGAGTTTCCCATCTACAATTACCCCAACCACTTTATCAGTGATCTTATCTTTAATGACCGTACTATCGATGCGTAGCGATGCTTCAAGTGCGATGTTCAATGAGTCTTCAATTTCACGCGCCAGCACAGGAATGGGCGGAAGTATTCTGTTAAAACCGCCTACATACAAAGCTTGTTTGAAATTTGAATTGGTGGCCATTAAGCAATATGGGCTTTCGGCTCTGTTTTTAAAACCGAAGGTCACCGCCAAACCACCCAGCACTACTGCTGTCGCAACATAAAAAACGCGTGGGTTCTTTGCGATACGTTGGCGCAAGTAGCGCAGGCCACTTTTTGGTACGGCATCTTGAGGCTGGGCGACGCGCGCTGGTTGTTGTTTTTTCTTACGATGCGCTGCGGGATTACCGCCCTTTGGTCGTCTAGACATGCTACTCTCCGGATAATAACCTTAAAAATTCGGGTAAAATTAACGATATGGCGGGATAGTAGTTTTCAAGAATAATCGGTACAATAAGCATAATGCTTTCATGCCGGTTTTATGGGTTTTTACCGTATGTCCAACCGCGAATTAACGCCTGAATTGCTGCTAGAGGCCTATTCAATTGGGGTATTTCCCATGTCGGATGACGCCAAAAGCGATGCGATTTATTGGGTAAACCCAAAGCATCGCGGCATTATTCCGCTTGAACAATTTCATGTTCCCAAACGGCTTGCGCGCACTGTGCGATCAGGCCGGTACCGCGTGACCATCAACACCTGTTTTGAAAAAGTCATCAGAGCATGCGCCGAAATAAAGCGCGGAGATAGCAAAACGTGGATTAATGAAATGATTATCACGAATTACACACGGCTGCACCACATGGGTCATGCGCATTCCGTCGAAGTTTGGGAAGGCGATAAGTTGGTTGGCGGACTTTACGGGATTTCATTAGGAACGGCTTTTTTTGGCGAGAGCATGTTTTCAACCGCACGCGATGCCAGCAAAGTCGCGTTAGTTCATCTTGTCGCGCGGCTTATTAAGCAGGGTTATACACTGCTGGATGCGCAGTTCATCAACGACCATTTAAAGCAATTCGGTATTATCGAAATCCCGCGTGAGGAATATCACGGTTTCTTGCGTTTGGCTTTGGCTGGCGCTGCTGCTTTTGCATCAGCAGGTGGTGGGGACGCCGCCTTGGAATTCTTGCAATCAAGAACCCATACGTCATAAATCGGATGTTCAAGGGCAGATAACGCTGGCGATGACGCAAACATCCACCCGCGATAGAGATTTTGACGCGCCATTTCCTTGATACGCGGATCATCAATTTCAACAAAAGCTACGGATTCTGGTGTTTCTTCCGGCGGTGTTTTTTTGCAGGAACGGATTTTAACACTGAGCGGGCCAAAGGTTGCGCTGTGTCCAACCTGCACATTAAATGTCTGCACACGCGCATTGGGTTTATCCAATGCTTGCATCACGGCAGTATCATATTCTTCAAAATGATGTTGGGCCTGTGCTGCTAGTGGCAGTAGACACAACATCAGTATGAGCAGACCGCGGTTGATGTTCATTTATCTTGTTGCTGGCTTTGTGTCTGGAGCAGGCTCGGTTGCCAAGAGCGGCATAGTATCATTCAACGAAGAACCAGATGATGTTTTATCGCCTGAAGGTGCGACTGGTGGCGCACCTTTTTTCTTGTCGTCTTCCTTGAAAATCATGTGGCCGATTAAATCATCAAGGCGCATCGGCGGTGTAGTACGGGTCAGCTTACCGGTACCATCGGTTGCAATGTTTTCATCTTCCACACCAACCTCAAGCGAGAGATATTTACCACCCAGCAGGCTTTCGCTGGCAATCATCGCAATCGTATCGCGTGGCAGCTTGATCTTCTTGTCCACGCTGAAATTTGCGGTAGCGCGGAAGTTTTCTTTATCAAGTGAAATGTTGAGAACCGAGCCAACCATAACGCCGTTCATGCGCACATCGCTGCCGGGCTTTAAGCCATCAATCCGGTCGAAATCCGCGCGTACGTTATAGCCTTCTTTCTTGCCTAGATCAGCGCTGCTATACGCAAAACTCAAGAACATCACGGCGGTAAGAAGAACAACTGCGCCAAGCACGGTTTCAATGACATTACGGTTCATCGTTTAACTTCCTTAGGTTATGTTATTACGCATATTATTTATTGGGTTGCCAAGCTTGATAATCGCCCGTTGCTTTATCACGTTTCCCACTTTCAAATACAGGGGGACGATAGGCTTTATCAGAAAAAGTAAGATTGGCGTGGTGCTGTTTGACCCATGCCTGATGAAAATCGCTTTCTTCCGGCAATGGTTCATCAAGGGTATAGTGCAGCCAGCCATGCCATTCGGGCGGGACCAGAGATGCCTCGGGGCGACCGTTATAGATCACCCAGCGTTTTTCACGCACATTGGACTTCTGGGCTCCCTTTTGCTTCTTTTGACGGAAGTACTTGTTGCCGTGGCTATCCTTGCCGACCAGCTCTCCGGAAAAGAGTGTAAAAAGCTGCGTCCCCAAATGGGAAAAGCGCGCAATCCATGAATAAGGTTCTTGCATAGGGGTCTGTCGTTGGATTCGAATTCAAAGAAGCATCTTTTTAGCTATATTCGCGGTACTTCGCAAATTCATAAATGTTGGGGATACTTTTCAGTCTTTCGTACCGAATACCCCGAATATGTGGCAAGCATATCAAGTGCTTACATCACCCAATATGCTAAAGGCCATTCCCGATGCGAATTGAGCGCCTGCTCACCAAAAAAGACCAAGACGCCTATCAGGGTCTCGAATTCATTACTTTGGCGTTTGATGCCAACGCGCCCGATGAGGAAGATGGGAATCTTGCTGGAATTCTAGAAATTCCGGCTAACTGGAGCCGTCGAAGCGTTACCATATTAAAACAATACGGTTTTTTGAATGCACCTTTTTCTAAGCAGTTAAAAACGGTTGAAGAAAACACCGTTCCATCATGGTTGTGGCCCAAAGTTCCAAACCCGGCCGAAAAAGATATTACAACAGAGCATAGCGTACGAAGCAGCTTTGACCGATTTGCCGGTGCACTCACCTATGAGGGATGGAAGCAAAGCTTTTTCAACCGCGAAAACGATGCGCGCGCGTTTTACGATGAGTTGCGCATGATGTTGGCAAGCCAGATCGCGGTGCCAAACTTATCGTTATTAGCAAGCTTTGGCGCAGATTGGGCTTATGGCATTCAAACCCAACGTCTGGATGCTAAAACATCTGCCGATTTGCCGATTATCATCAATAAAGTTGCTGATAATCTATGGTCACTCGATGGCGCATTAAATGCCAAGGCAGATTTTATTGTTACATTCAACTTGCTCGCGTTCCGCCGCGAAGATGGTTTTTTAAATGTGCAGTTACTGCGCCATGCTACACGCATATGGTCTCTGGCACTCCATATTTTAACTGCAACGCATGAAGGTACCCGCGGCGGAATAACGGTGACGAACTTTGCCAGCCTGCTGGCATGCCAAGGGATTGGATATAACAGTGTAGCAGCTAAACATTACATTGCGGGCATCATGGCGCAAATCTGTGCATGCAGCTTGCAAACCACCGCCATGATTGCGCAGGAAAAAGGCGCCTCAGCTGAATTCACGCAGCGCCAAGATGCGTTGATGAATCTGTTTGATAATCAGGAAATCGCCATTCACGGCACAAAGAATGCGCAAAATATCTTTATACTTGAGCCCAGTGAAGCGCCGGAATTGCCACTGGTGGCAGAAAGCCGCAAGATTTGGGATGAAGCATTAAGCCTGATTGAAAAAACAGGGATGCGTAATCTTTACCTCAACGGTATTTTGCCGATGCGCGAAGCCGATGAATGGTTTGATAGCGATAGCGCAAGCATTAATCCCCTCACCTCGCACGTTGTTACCATCTGGACGATGGATGGCCGTTTGGAACAGCGCGTTCGACCTGTTATTATCGAAGGATTATCCAAACTGGGCTATGACCCCGATGATATTGCCCAAATCGAACGCTATGCGGCTGGTCATCACAGCTTACATGACGCGCCGGTTATTAATCCAGCCGCGCTACATGTGCGTGGTTTTGATGCGGCAGCGATTACACGTTTGGAAGAAGCTTTATCAAAAGCACAACATATCCGCCATGCATTTAGCCCATGGGTGGTTGGCGAGGTATTTTGTATCAAGAAACTTGGCTTAACCGCCGATGCTATTCGTGACACTGCTTTTGATTTACTGACGTTCCTTGGATTTAGTGAAGATGAAATCAAATTAGCGAACCAGCATGTATGTGGTACGCAGCGCATTACGGGTTGTGCGCAATTGAAAAAAGAACACGAAAGCCTGTTTGCTACCTCAAAGCCCAACGGCGATGATAGCACTGCACTGTCAATGCAGTGCCAACTGGATTTACTTCATGCTGCACAGCCATTCTTGCTTGGCGCATGTGATTACCAATTGCATTTACCCATTGATACATCAGCCCAGGAATTATCAGGCCTGCACATCGCCGTTCAGGAAAAAGGTATTCGCCGCATCACATGGCTGCTTGACCCCGCATGGCGCAGTGTTGAAGAAGCTCCGCCCCAAGCCGCCGCACAACCCAAATCGGTGCCGCAGCCCGCTGCACCACGCCGCGTTAGCCGTAACAAGATGCCAGACCGCCGCAAAGGATATACGCAGCGCGCTGTTATCGGTGGGCATAAGCTGTATTTACGCACCGGCGAATACGAAGACGGGCGCATTGGCGAGATATTCATCGACATGCACAAAGAAGGCGCGGCCTTCCGCTCTCTTATCAACAATTTTGCCATCGCGGTTTCGATTGGTCTGCAATATGGCGTGCCATTGGAAGAATTCGTGGAAGCATTCACCTTCACACGTTTTGAACCATCGGGCATGGTGGAAGGTAATGATATGATTACCGCATCCACATCTGTGCTGGATTACATGTTCCGCGAACTGGCGATATCCTATCTGGGCCGCGAAGATCTGGCGCAGGTACACGAGCATGACTTGCATCCTGACAGCCTTGGCAAAGGTCACCGTGAAGGCGATTTACCCAAGGAAGGGAATGTAGCCAGCGATGCTGCGCTTAATATCATTCGCAAAATCACCAGCAAAGGCTATGTGCGCAACCGTTATGGCGTGAAAGCAGAATAAGTTGCTGCACCGCAGTAATTAACGCTTTTCGATATTGACTCTATCCTTTTTGAACATATTCTTTCTGTTCCGAAAACGTAACAGACTATTTTTTAGGAGTATTTCAAAATGGCTGATCCAAAAGTTCCTGCAAATGATAGCAATCTTCCTAAAGCTAAATTAATTCTCCCAGATGGCCGTGAATTAGAATTTCCTGTTGAAGCTGATACAATCGGCGATGCCCTGAGCATCAATGTGAAAGGCGCATTTGGAAAAGCCAAAATTTTCTTCAGCAGCCCCGGCTATGCCGATCTTTCAGCAGCACGTTCTGAATTGACATACATTGATGGCGATAATGGCATCTTATTATATCGCGGTTATCCTATTGAACAACTCGCCAATAGTGCGAGCTTCATGGAAGTTTGCTACCTGATTTTGAACGGTGAATTGCCGACCAAGGGTGAACTAACAGCATTTGAAAAAGATATCGTCAACCGCATGGAAGTCCCCGAACAGCTCATCCGCACATTGGAAAGCCTGCCACGTTCAACTCATCCTATGGCCATTATGATGACTATGACAACGGCATTGACCGCTTATTTGGAGGCCAAGATCGACCCAAAAAAACCGGAAGGTCGCTATGAGATTGCGCTGGAACTTATTGCAAAATCAGCAACCATTGGCGCGATGGCAAAGCGTTATTCCTTAAACCAATCCATTATGCGTCCAAGTGATAGGCTTGGCTTTGTAGAAAACTTCTTGAAGATGACCTTTGCAAATGCTGCCGGTGAATATGACATCAATCCGGTACTGGTACGTGCAATGGACCGCAACCTCATCCTGCATGCAGAACATGAACAAAACGCATCGACATCCACTGTGCGTTTGTCGGGTTCATCCGGCACTAGCCCAATTGCAGCGATTGGCGCAGGTATTGCAACACTCTGGGGTCCATCGCATGGCGGTGCTAACGAAGCTGTTCTGGAAATGCTTAAGCGCATTGGCACGGTCGATAATATTCCTGAATTCATTGCTCAGGTTAAAAGCAAGGGCGCAGATGCAACACGCCTGATGGGTTTTGGTCACCGCGTCTATAAAAACTTTGACCCGCGCGCAATTATCATTAAGCAGGCTTGCGATGAAGTGCTTAAGGCCCTTGGCGTTGACAACCCGTTGCTTGCGGTAGCTAAGGAACTAGAACGGGTTGCGTTGGAAGACCCATACTTCAAAGAAAAGAAACTGTATCCGAACGTGGATTTTTATTCTGGTATTATCCTTTCAGCGATGGGTTATGAAACCAAAATGTTTACTCCCATTTTTGCAGTTGGCCGTACCGTTGGTTGGGCAGCGCAGTGGAAAGAGCAGGCTGATGAAAAGAGCGCACCGATTGGTCGCCCACGCCAGTTGTACCAAGGACGCACTCAACGTGACGTTATTCCCATGGAACAACGTGGCCCTAACGGCGATAGCGCCCGCGCTACACTGACCGCCGTAGCTGACCCAAAGCTTGCGGCAGACGCAAAATAGGCAACGCAAGCCCAGCCGAAAGGCTGGGCTAACCTATTGAATCGGCTTAAAGCTTGCGAAAACAGCACTTGCAGGAAACGCCATAATCAGTTTAAACTATTGAACTATAGGGAAAAATTTCCCTATGCGCAAAATAACGCTGTTTACAACCGCCGTTTATAACCGATGAGCTGCCCATGACACGTTCTGATTTGGTTCAAAAACTTGCCGAGAAGAACCCGCATCTGATGCAAAAGGATGTCGAGCGGATCGTAAACACTATATTCGAAGAAATTACAGTCGCACTCACGCGCGGTGACCGCGTGGAGTTGCGAGGATTTGGTGCATTCTCGATTAAAAAACGTGAAGCACGCTCTGGCCGCAACCCGCGCACCGGTGAAACCGTTTCTGTTGCTGGTAAGACCGTTCCATTTTTTAAAACCGGTAAACAACTTCGTGACCGCCTGAACGGTAAAGATGCTGGCGACGACGATTAGTTAATTTTGTAAGATCGCGCCGCGCAACCTTAGCTTATCTATAGCCTTATGAAGTTTTTATCCTGGCTAATCTCCCTGCCCTTTCTGGTCGTTTGCGTATTATTCGCAGTGAACAACCGTCAGGAAGTGACGATTGATTGCTGGCCATTTGATTACGATATTAAAACGCCGCTATTTGTTGTTACCCTTGGCGGATTGCTGCTGGGGATTTTGCTGGGGTCAGCATGGGTATGGTTTGGCAGTTTACGCACCCATTTGGAAAAGCGAAAACTTACCAAGGAAGTTGATAAACTGAAAACCAAACTGAATGAAGACAAACCTGTTTAGGAAGCAATATGCCATCGCGGATTTTTTGTGCCATCGACACGACGGATTTGAATGCAGCCAAAAATCTAGCGCGGTCGCTTAAACCGCATGTGGCAGGTTTAAAGTTGGGGCTGGAATTTTTTTCTGCCAACGGCCCTCACGGATATAAAACGATTGCCGCAATGGGCGCACCGATTTTTCTGGATTTGAAATTGCATGACATTCCAAACACGGTTGCGGCTTCGATTACGGCCTTATTACCCCTAAAGCCCCAATTCATGACCATTCACGCCAGTGGCGGCGCAGCCATGATGAAAGCAGCCGCCGAAGCAGCGGCAAAGGGTGGCTCCAACCGACCTAAAATTCTTGCGGTAACGGTGCTAACCAGCCTGAATGCCAATGATTTAAATGCCATAGGGCAAGATGCTGAACCAAAATCGCAGGTATTGCGGCTCGCTAAACTGGCTAAAGAATCAAGGGTAGATGGCTGTGTTTGTTCGCCTGCGGAAGTGGCCATGCTGCGCGAGGCGCTGGGCCCTGATTTTATCCTGATGGTGCCGGGTATTCGCCCCGTTGGTGCAGATTTGGGCGACCAGAAGCGTGTTATGACACCAAAGGATGCCGTGGCAGCCGGAGCGACCTATGTCGTTATCGGAAGGCCAATTACGGGCGCCCCAGACCCAGCTGCCATGGCAAAAGCAATTAACGTGCAGGCTGAAGCAGCATGAGCGTTTCGGTAAAAATATGCGGCCTGAAAAGCGATGATGCGGTAAATGCAGCGGTAAAGGGCGGTGCAGCGTTTTTGGGATTTAACTTCTTTGAAAAATCCCCGCGCTTTGTTACGCCGCAAGCGGCGGCAGAGCTTAGCCCGCTTGTTCCGCCAACTATTCCAAAAGTGGCCCTGTTTGTGGACCCAAGCGATGCGGAATTGGAAGACACGCTGGCGGTATTTGAAGCGGATATTATTCAATTACACGGCATGGAATCCCCCACACGCGTTGCGGAAATAAAACGCATTTATGGCAAGCCGATTATCAAGGCATTTGCTGTTTCGCATGTTGATGATATTGAAGAAACCGTTGCTTATGAAAACCTGGTCAGCTGGTTTTTATTTGATGCCCGCCCGCCCAAGAATTCTGAATTACCCGGCGGTAACGCCGAAGCCTTTGACTGGAACATCATGAAAGAATATGCATCGCCGCTGCCATGGATGCTGGCGGGTGGAATTAATTCCAGTAATTTGAAAAAAGCTGTCACGCAATCAGGGGCACATATTGTGGATGTGGCATCCGGCGTTGAAATCGCGCGTGGACAAAAAGACCCCGCGCTTATTCTTGAATTATTGGATAAGGCAAAGGCGCTGTAGTTCCAACACTATAGTTTTACTGACACCATATCAGGACGTTTGCCACGGCCTTTTGGCTGTGCTGGCATTAGATATGGCTTACCACCACGCATACCAATACGGCGGAAATCAAGCAGGAAGCGCAGATGCGCGGCAACTTGTGGACCTGCATTGCGGAATCCAATGGCATTATCCAGCAAGGCATCCCCTTCACCTTGCTTTAAATGCTTCATGATAAGATTACGGGTTATCGGTACACCATAGTTATAGTAACTTTTATCGCCTTCCCCTTCGACAATCAGATGTTTGACCATATCACGTGTTTGGGGGGAAGTTGCCTGCTCCATAAAGGCACGAAGATACTGAATATCCCATTCTGCTGAGCCTTTACCCATCTCCATATAGGGAACCATGCCGGGCAGCGGATCAAGGCCAGTGCGGTGAATAAGCTGGATGAGCTCTGCCCGGCGATCATAACGCAAGCGTTTATCAACGCCGTCTATCCGCACAAAGGTTACGTCATCAATGCTTCTTACTTTGTGTTCTTCAAGAAAAGCACGGAACGCCGCAATAGTTGGCAATCTTTGAAAAATTGGTTCAGCCAGAAAATTTTCAGAAAGTAGCGGATAATCTATAAGGCCCAGATTTTCGCGGTTCGGATATTTATGTGGAACAAGCACCGAGAGTTTAGCAAATTCGGTAAATGGCACATGCTCCAACCCTTTGGCTGGTTTAAAATCGCCCTCATCAATTGCGGCATCAATTGCAGCTTGAACACCTTCAGCCGCTAATTCCATAAGCTTATCTGCTGATGGAATATGCGTTTTGCCATCAAGATGCTTTGCGACAACTTCTTCAATCGCTGCGCGGAATTCACTGCCTTTAAATCTACTATCGGTCATCTGTATTCTACTTGGTTGTTACTATAAATGTCGCGAGCAACCTATCGGCCAAACGCCGAAAGTAAAAATACAAAATTACCAGCTATTTCAATAATTAACCGTCAGTTCCCGAGCGGGCGGCGCGTTTACGCATATTGGGGTCAAGATAGCGCTTACGCAGGCGAATGTTCTTTGGCGTGACTTCCACCAATTCATCATCCTGAATATAGGACATGGCACGTTCCAGCGTCATTTTAATTGGCGGGGTTAGGCGAATTGCATCATCCTTACCCGCAGCGCGCATATTGGTGAGCTTTTTGCCTTCCAATACGTTTACATCCAAATCATTGCTCTTGGAATGTTCACCGATGATCATGCCTTCGTAAACCTTCACACCGGATTCAATCAGCATTGGGCCACGTTCTTCGAGATACCACATGGCATAAGCAACTGAAACACCAGTACCATTGGAAACAAGCACACCAGTGCGGCGGCCAGCAATCGGGCCCTTATATGGTTCATAGCCTTTGAACAAACGGTTCATCAAACCGGTGCCGCGTGTGTCGGTCAGGAATTCGGCAAAGTAACCGATTAAACCGCGTGATGGCACATGGAAGGTGATGCGGGTTTTACCAACGCCCGATGGCTTCATGCCCACCAGTTCGCCTTTACGTTCGGAAATCTTTTGCACAACGGTGCCTGAATATTCTTCATCCACATCAACCTGAACTTCTTCGATGGGTTCAAGCTTGTTGCCTTGTTCATCGGTTTGGAACAATACGCGTGGGCGGGAAATGGTAAGTTCAAAGCCTTCGCGGCGCATGTTTTCAATTAAAACACCCAATTGCAATTCGCCGCGGCCAGCAACTTCGAATGCATCTTTTTCAGCTGATGGTGTAATTTTAATGGCCACATTACCTTCAGCTTCTTTTTCCAAGCGATCCAAAATCATACGGCTTGTTACCTTGCTGCCTTCAGTACCAGCAAGCGGGCTGTCATTCACAGAGAAGGTCATGGCCAAGGTTGGCGGGTCAATGGGTTGTGCGGGAATGGCGTTTTCAACCACTACATCGCAAAGCGTATCGGCAACGGTTGCTTTAGTAAAACCAGCGATTGAAACAATGTCACCAGCCACGGCTTCTTCAACAACTGACCGTTCAATGCCGCGGAACGCCATGATTTTGGTAATGCGTGCATTTTCAATCAGCTTGCCATCGCGGGTTAGTGATTTGACGTTCATGTTGGTTTTTACGGTTCCGGATTCAATGCGTCCGGTGAGCAAACGGCCAAGGTAAGGGTTATATTCAATCAGCGAGGCCAGCATGCTGAATGGCGCATCCGGCTTCACGCTTGGCGCTGGCACATGCGAGATGATGGTTTCATAAAGGGTCGTTAAATCCGGCATCTTGTTTTCAAGCGACAAACTTGCCCAACCTGCTCTGCCTGAAGCATAAAGCGTTGGAAAATCCAGCTGCTCACCATTTGCGTCAAGCGCAAGGAACAAATCAAATACTTCATCAAGCACTTCGTGCGCGCGCGCGTCAGAACGGTCAACCTTATTGATAACCACGATGGGACGCAGCCCCAAGCCCAGCGCCTTGTTCAACACGAATTTGGTTTGTGGCAATGGGCCTTCGGCGGCATCCACCAGCAACACAACGCCATCCACCATCGACATAATACGTTCAACTTCGCCGCCGAAATCAGCGTGGCCTGGTGTATCGACAATATTGATACGGGTATCTTTCCATACGATGGATGTGCATTTGGCAAGAATGGTAATGCCGCGTTCGCGCTCCTGATCATTGCTGTCCATGACACAATCGGCCACTTGCTGATTTTCGCGGAAAGAACCGCTTTGGCGCAGAAGTGCGTCCACCAGCGTGGTTTTGCCATGGTCAACGTGGGCGATGATGGCGATATTACGTAACTGCATATTATTAACTTTCACAATCTTTACGGGGATCAATCTTTAAGGGGCCTTTCAACCATTTGGCCACCTATTGTTCTGCTGCGATTGTTTATATATGCAGCGCAGCACAAGCAAGGTTCTTTTTAGTTTTATGCTTGCTTTTACTCGTTTTTACTTTGGCAACAGTCCTGGTACAGGCATCCCCAAAAAGGCAATAACACCGGTAAATATCGCCCAAACCGCCAAAACCAGCAATAAAATGGCTGTTCCGCGGTTAACCCATGTGAGGGCTCCATTGGTAAAATGACGACGGATAAGGAACACGCCACCTCCCAAAAATAGCCACCACGCAAGCGAGCCACAGAAAATACCCCCTGTTAGAGTCGCGGCCTGAACATAGCTGAGATGGCCAGCGAATGTCGCAATAACAGCCAAAATTCCGATGATAGTTAGCGGATTGGTAAAGGTGATTATAAACCCAGTCATAAAGGCTTTGATAAGGCCAGATGCCGAAACAACATGCGCACGTTCCATTTCAATTTTTTGAAAGAACATGCGTATGGCCATGATCATAAGAAAGAAACCACCAAACAAACGGATTTCTTTCTCCAATCCTGTAAGCAACGATAATGCCGCAGTTACGCCAAATGCAGCGATACCGGCAAAAATAGCATCGGCAACCGCCGCGCCCAAACCTGTTGCAACGCCTGCAAAAATTCCCCGTTCCAATGTGCGACGAATGCACAGAATGCCAACGGGGCCGACGGGCGCAGCAATCACCACGCCGAGCACAAGGCCGCGAAAGAAAACCGAGATTTCGTCGAATAAGAAAAAGGGTTCCATGAGTTCCTAGTTAAGGATATTGAGCGCCATGCACAAATAAAAACACCATCCCCACTGATTAAAGGAGGGATGGTGTTTGATTATCTAATGTTTATTGAGGCTTTTTTAGGTCTTTAGGATCTTTTGGCGAAACGTCCTTAATAATTTTCTTTACGCCTTCGAGAACATCCATCTTTTTAGCTTCTGGTTCTGCCTTTGGTGTTGCTTTTGTTTTTGCAGCTTCGGATTTTTTAGCTGGTTCAACTTTCAAAGGAATCGTTCCCTTAGTTTCTGATGTTGTTTCTGATTTTGTTTCTGCTTTTACTTCCGTTTTTACACTGTGCTTACGATGATGCTTTTTCTTAGTAGCTGGATCGCACATCTTGCCGGCCGTGCTTTCAACTACTTGCACTCCGCATGGGCATGCGCCACAGCAATCATCAACCCAAGCCGGGCAGCTCTTACACGTGGGGTGGGATGAAACTTGCGCACAAGCCGTGAGCAAGGAGATTGCAAGAACCGCAATCATAGAGAAAAAGCGATTAGTCATACGTAGTCTCCGTTTAGTTTAGATAGTCAAAAGGGGATTATTACTTGGTGATAATGTTACTGACTTCATAGAGCTGCGTTCGGGCACGCAACAACCAGAATCCTTGGCCGCAAAGATGACATGGAAGGAACTGGCTGTCACCCCTGCCGTTGAAAATAATCAGTGGAAACAGGCTGGAAGCGTCTTTTAGGCTGGCAACCGCGTTATCCCAGACGTTTGCCATGCCCTTTTCTTTAATAATTGGTGCAAAATCCTTGCCCAGTTCCCGTAATATTAAGTAATAGGCATAAAGACGGCCCTTGGCAGTAAAGTAAATCGCATTACTCTTGAACTCCAAAAGACTGCCGCCATTCTTTTCTATAGCGTCACTGATAATCGCAGATTGCGAACCCAAATCGGCGGCTATGCTTTCAATTGCGGCTTGCAAATTATCGGCGCGGCGGTCAAAGGTCGCTTTGCCTTCGGCCAAGCGTTGATTGAAGGCCAGCAATGATTTACGCGCGTTGCGATATTGTTGCTCGCTGGTCGTGGTCGGGATCACGCTGTCATGGAATACCCACACATCTCCTGCATACTTTAAAAAGCCGGAGGCTTTATCCAAATCAGGGTCAACCGCGCTGGAGCCGCGCTGGCGCGCAAGATTATCGGTCATGGAAATGGAAAAACGGCTCAAAGCATAAATGATACCTTGCTGGAATGCAGGCGTGCGCGTTAGCCATGAGGATGGAACAAACCACGGATCATTCGCAACCCAGCTATGGGTATCCACCTCGCGCGTGATAAGCGCGGCCGCCATATCAACGGCAGCGCTGCCGCCCTTGGTTATTTCAGTTGCTTGAAAGTTTGGACTGTCATCAACCTTTTGATAAACCGCAAGGCCCAGTATGACATAATAGAAGAACAGACCGGCTATTACTAAAACGCCAAGCCAAAGACCAAGACGACGCACAAGGCCAAGTAATGTGATTTGCATGATGAGCTATAATGGTTAGGGGAAGTAGGCCACGCCATGATAAGTTAAGGCACGAAACTTTGCTAGCCGAAACGTATGCCAGGCTGACCTGTGACATTGTGGCGTAAGAGTGTAATGCGGCGGCCATCCACATGGGCAAAACGGACTGGCAGGGATGTTACTTTTAACTGCGTAGTGCTATTCCTCACACGGTTCACAGTATCATCGGAAGCGCCAAGCACTTGCAGGAATTCAGGCAGGTATTGATGCTGCCCATATAAACCGGTATATCGACTAATATAGTTGATGTGTTCGATGGTAAGATGAAGCGGATGCATGCCCTTGCTTGTTTCATCGCCAGCTGTTTTTGATGGATCAATGGTTACAAGCAGATGGTCGTCATCATCGATTTCAACTTTGGCGACACTTGAAAGATACCAGTCACCTTTACCTTTGATAAACGCGTCATAAATTGTGCTATACGCATCGTTCATGCGTAATCCGCAACGATCAAATTCGAGTGTGCGGCCATCTGCGGTTTTAATTGTAGCTGAATAATTAGCCGCTGTTTCACGAATGAAACGCGCCGCTTCCAGAAAGAATATGACATGCGAAACTGAATAAGGTTCAGTGATGGTGTAATGCGGACTTTCATCATCCAGTTCGATATTAAGTTTGAATGACGGATTTTGAATGACGGCCATCTAATTTCTCTGAATAAAGTTTGCATAAATATATTATATAAGACTATCGCATTGCCTTATGATTGAACGGGGCTATTAAATCAAATAGCCCCGTTCAATGTCAGTACCAAATATACTTTCAGTTAAACAAGTATTTTTGATGCAATAAATGCAAAGAAAAAGCCGATTAGATATACAACCACAGCAAAAGCATATATCCACCAACTTAACCGCCGTAGGTTTGTACACGCCTTTGCCTGCGCGGCATCTGCTGGACAAGGTAGATTTTTTGCCTGCCATAGCATACCGCCAGCCAGCAGCAGCAACGCAGCAGCACCACCGAAAACCCACAATTTGTGACGTGAAAACTCTACAAGCCATGGCACAGTTGAAACAAGGCCCGCAAGCGCAGCTCCCGCCCCAAGTGTTACGAATAGCGCAGGCAGAGCACAACACACCAAGGTTCCAAGCGTTGTAAAAAGTGCCATGGTTGATGCGGCAACAACTTTTTTATGTGAAGATAGATTGCCCATTAACATCCCCGTTTAATATTAGTGACATCAAAACCGGAATCCTTAATCAACTTATTCAACGTTTTATCATCGATGGACTTGCCTGTTTTCATATCAATATCAATTTGTCCGGCATCAAGATTGACTTTGATACCTGCAACCTCTTCACGTGCGCCAAACAGTTTTTCAACTGAGCGCGCACAAAAATCGCACACCAATCCATTGACCTTGATATTGACCGCATTTGCACAAGTCGCAGGTGATGCAGCATAGGATGGGGTTGTAAGTCCAATCACAACTAATGTGGTGATAAGCAGTGTATGTTGTACGTTGTTCATAGTATTCTCCTTTAAAAGTTAATCATAAGATGGGTAAATAGTTTTTCTTCGTTGCTCATGCCGATTTCCGCAAGGACATCCCCATAGAAAAAGCGCAGCAGCGGTGTGACGGTGAATTTATCACTCGTCACGATGTGTTTTGTTTCAAGCATCAGCCATGTATGCAGGTCTCCGTAGTCACCTTCATAGGGAGCAATACCAACACGTGCTTTTTGTTCAAAAAACCTGTCAATGTTGCCCGCAGCCATGCCCATATTTTCATATGACACAAAAAAGCGCCTATCTTCCCAATCCGCCAAAAATCCACCGAATGCAGCCGCCGATGATGTCTCAGCACGGCCAAATGGATTTGCTAAGGCCGCCCCAATTCCTGATTTAAGGTAAAAGTTGGCTTGCGATTTTGGCATATTAATCCGCTTGAGAAGCAGATTTAGCTGTGTACCTTGATACATCCAGTCTGTATCGCGGCGATACTCGCCAAGATAACCTACAGAATACTCTGACGTTGGTGAGTAACTGACGCCAACGCTATGCGTATCAGCATCATTCATTTGCATAGCAGACCAGCCGCCAGCATATGAAACCGGTTTTGCCCACACAGCAGGTGTGGCGCACAACCAAAGGGCTAAAGCCCATATGAAATGATTCATTCAAACTCCTGCAAAAACTAAACGAAAAAATTAAGGTCGTTTAGACGCAGGGTCTGGGGGGCGGAGTAATGATTTCAAATATGAAAGAGGTATGATTACTATTCTTACCGCTAACAAAATTAAGAACAAAATCAGGATGCTGAGTATCGGCATCTATCAATGCCATAGTACCTGAAATAGTTTTACAATGCGTTTTGCATGCACTTCCCATGTCTCCATCACAGCAACATCCGCCTTCATGTGGAGGGTTGCTTTGGGTTTTTGCGTCAGATGATGGAGGGTTACTTTGGGTCGTCGCATCGCCTGAGGCACCACTGCAATGTGGGGCATCAGATACATTAGATACAGAGGCCTGCTTGGTCATTTCTTTGCACATAGGCAAAGCCGCTGCCGGAGCAATGCTCGCAGCAATTAAAAACAAAACACAAAGGAGCGTTTTCAGAAAGCGCATAAGGCATATTAACAAATAATATTGCTGAAATCAATTACCCTAAACCAGTCGGCTGCGTTCAATCGCAGCAGCAACAAACGCCGTAAACAGCGGATGCGGTTCAAACGGTTTGGATTTTAATTCGGGATGGAACTGCACCCCGATGAACCATGGGTGGCCTTTCAGTTCCACAATTTCGGGCAACTTGCCATCCGGTGACATGCCCGAGAACCACAGGCCAGCTTTCTCCAGCGCATCTTTATAGCCGATATTCACCTCATAGCGGTGGCGGTGACGCTCTTCAATATCGCTTGCGCTGTAAATGCTTGCAACCTTGCTACCCTTGGCCAATTTGCAGGGGTATGCGCCAAGACGCATCGTGCCGCCCTTATCACCATCGGCCTTACGGATTTGAACTTCGCCTGCTTTTACCCATTCAGTCATAATGCCAACGACGGGATTTTCATGCGGGGTGAATTCGGTGGAATTGGCTTTTGGCAAATTGGCAAGGTGACGCGCAACTTCCACCACTGCCATTTGCATACCAAAGCAAATACCAAAATATGGAACTTTGTGTTCGCGTGCGAATTGTGCTGCGCGGATTTTACCTTGCGCTCCCCTTTCGCCAAAACCGCCGGGAACCAGAATAGCGCTTACGCCTTCAAGATGATGAACGGCATCTTCGCTTTCGAAGATTTCGCTATCCATCCATTCCAGTTTGACTTTCACATTATTGGCGATACCGCCGTGAATGAGCGCTTCGGACAGGGACTTATAGCTGTCCAGCATCGTTGTGTATTTGCCAACAATGGCGATTTTGATGATGCTTTCGGGATGGCGAATACGGTTCACAATCTCGCGCCATTTGCTTAAATCCGGCTCTGCTTTTGGCTGCATCTTGAAGTGGTTGAGCACGACCATATCAAAGCCTTGCGCATGATAGCTGATGGGCACCTGATAAATGGTATCAACGTCAAGCGCAGCAATCACATTGCTTTCCGGCACGTTGCAGAACAGCGCAATCTTGCGGCGCTCACCTTCTGGAATATCGCGGTCTGCGCGGCAAACCAACACATCCGGCTGAATACCTACGCTGAGCAGTTCTTTAACCGAATGCTGCGTGGGCTTGGTTTTAAGTTCGCCAGATGTGGGGATGTAAGGCAGCAATGTTAAGTGAATAAACATCGCGTTATGTGCGCCAACTTCATTACGGAATTGGCGGATGGCTTCCAAGAATGGCAACCCTTCGATATCGCCCACCGTGCCGCCGATTTCGCACAGGATGAAATCTTCATCCTTAATATCGCTGCGCAGGAAGTTTTTAATCGCATCTGTAACGTGGGGAATAACTTGAACCGTACCGCCCAGATAATCGCCGCGACGTTCTTTGGCAATCACATCGGAATAAATGCGGCCTGTTGTGACGTTATCGGACTGCTTGGCCGATACACCGGTGAAGCGTTCGTAATGGCCTAAATCAAGGTCGGTTTCTGCGCCATCATCGGTCACATAAACTTCGCCGTGCTGGATCGGCGACATGGTGCCCGGGTCAACATTCAAATATGGATCAAGCTTGCGGCAACGGACCTTATAACCACGCGCCTGCAATAATGCGGCAAGCGATGCAGAAGCGATACCTTTACCAAGAGACGATACTACGCCGCCAGTGACGAATATAAACCGTGTCATCTGCCCTCCCACATCAAAACTGAATGGAAGGTACGCGTAATGGCCAAGTCTCTCTCCTTAACTTACTACTGCGAAAGTGGCACAGCAGGTGTTGATTGGGCAGGCTTATCCGTTGTGCCTGCTGCGGGTTGTTCCTGCGCTTTTTGTTCAACTGCTGCTGGTTTAATTTGGTCAGTAATTGAACGTGCGCGGTTATGACTGCCAGCAAGAATGGTGAGCAAAATGCTGGTTGCGATGAATGCCGTGGCAAGGATACCAGTAACGCGGGTAAGCAAATTGGCCGTGCCGCGAACCGAAAGCATGCCGCCCATGCTGGAGCCACCGCTGCCACCCATTAACCCACCGCCATCCGATGTGGTACGCTGAACTAAAATCACGGCAATAAGTGCAATCGCCAATAAGATATGGATGACCAGCAGAGTGGCTGTCATGGTTTGCTTCCTTCAATGTAAGACGGGACGTAGTGATAGCCGTTTAGTGACTTGTTTTCCAGTATTATCTTTAAGTAATATTTCTACGGTATTTCTATGGGCTTGCGGCCTTTATAATACTGATAAAATCATCCTTTTTAAGGGATGCGCCGCCGACTAATGCACCGTCCACTTCGGGCAGTTTCAGGATGGCTTCTGCATTATCAACCTTTACCGAACCGCCATAGAGAATCCGCGCGCCCTTCACTTTTTCTGGCAGCACGCCGGCAATCAGACGGTGCATGAAGATAATGTCGTCATTGGTTGGCGTAAGACCAGTGCCAATTGCCCAAACAGGTTCATAGGCGATGATGGTATTTTTTGCATCAGCCGTTGTTGATAATGATTTCGCAATCTGGTCTTTGACAATTTGATTGCGCGTTTGCGCATCCATCTTGGCATCTTTTTCACCCACACACACAATGACCGTTAATCCAGCCTTGTGCGCGGCGAGCATTTTTTCGGCCACGTGTTCACTTGTTTCATGATGAATCTCGCGGCGTTCCGAATGGCCAAGAATGACATAGTCGCAGGCCATATCACGCAACTGGTTTGCTGAAATATCACCCGTATAAGCACCCTCCGCCAAAGCGCTGCAATCCTGCGCGCCAAGTTTCAGGGCAGTACCAGAAACGGCAGCGCCTACATCTGCCAGCAAATGATAAGGTGGACAAAAGGCAACATCGACCTCGATCGGGTTTGCAGCCAGTGCCGATCGGACGCCGCGGACGAGGCTATCCGCCATTGCCCGATTTCCGTTCATTTTCCAATTACCTGCAACCAGCTTTCTCTTAGACATGCGTTTACTCGTGGTATTCGTTGGGATTGCCCTTAAAGCGAAAGGACTTTATAGTCCGCCTTGGTGAATTACTTCCATAACTTAGAGCGAACTCCCCCATGCTGCAACAACTCCGCGATAAAGCCAAATCATTCGTTTCTTCGGCCTTACTTATTCTTCTGGTCATAAGCTTTGGTATTTGGGGAATTGGCGATATTTTTCGTGGCGGTGCCAACAAGGACTGGGTTGTTAAAGTTGGCGATGCCAAATTAAGCGCGAGTGTTTTAAAGCGCGAATTTGATAATCAGGTAACGCAAATGCGCGGGTTGCTGGGTCCTGATTTTACAGCGCAAAAAGCCAAAGAACTGGGTCTTCTGGACCGCAGTATCGACAAACTGGTGGCGCTCACCATTGTGAACCTTGAAACGAACCGTTTGGGTTTTCATATTCCGCGCACTGAAATTGTGCGCACGCTGGAAGCAACCCCACAGCTACGAAATGCTGATGGCACATTTAACAAAGAAATGTTCCAGCAAGTGCTGGCAAGCCAAGGCATGAATGAGGCCATGTTTATCGATACACAAAAGCAGATTGCGGCGCGCAATATTATTGTGCGCGCGCTGTCTGGCGCGGTGACAACCCCTGCCCCACTGCTTAATGATTTGGCTGCTGCTTATGCACAAAAGCGTGTTGCGGAAACAGTGCTGATTGACCCCAAGAAAGTTTCTGCGCCCGAAGCGCCCGATGAAGCAGAACTACAAAAATATTATGATGAAAACAAGGAAAGCTATAAGGCCGCTGAAACCCGCAGCTTTGATGTGTTGACCATCACGCTCGCCGATGCCAGCAAAGATGTGCATGTAACTGTTGAAGACGCACAAAAAGCATTTGATGAACGCAAGGCCGAATTCGAAATTCCTGAAAAACGCAATATGCTACAAGTAGTGGTAAGCGATGAAGCCAAGGCCAAAGAAATTGCCGATGGCGCAAACCCAGCTACCCTAAAATATGTTGCGAAGGCCAAAGGCGAAAACGCGGTTCCGGTTGAAAACATTACGCGCAATGATTTGCCGCCAATATTGAATGACGCTGTGTTTGGCGCGGCAACGGGTAAGCTGGTTGGCCCTATTCATTCCAATATGGGTTATCACGTATTCGTTGTTGAAAAGGTCATTCCGGGAAAATCACCTGAATTTGCGGAAATCAAGGACCAGATTATTGAACAACTTAAGAAAGATCAGGCATCCGAACACATGGTGCAAATCGCCAATAAAGTGGATGACATGCTGGGCGCAAACAAGCCATTGCAGGAAATTGCCGGTGCACAGGGGTTAGCTTTGGCTAAATTCGAATTGCTGGATGCAACAGGCGATAACGCAAAAATTGAAATTCCGTTCAAGGCGGAAGTGATGAAAGCTGCATTCCAGTACAATGAAGGTGAATCTTCCCCCCTGCTGGAAAGCAAAGCTGGTGGCTACGCATTGGTGCATATCAACAAGGTTGTACCAAGCCATGTCATGGAGTTCGATGCTGTTAAAGAACGCGTGAAGCAGGATTGGATTGCCCATGCCAAAACCAAAAAGGCAACGGAACTAGCTGAACGCATCTCCAAGGATTTGAAGGAAGGCAAACCACTTTCCAGCATCGCTGCCGATAGTGCCGTGATTAAAAAGACATCAAGTCCATTGGTGGTTGACGACAAGAAACAGAAGGAAGTGCCACGTGAAGCGCTTGCCCCCCTGTTTGATTTAAAAAAGGGTGAAGTTGCGGTTGTTTCAACAGCAGATGGCGAGTTGGTTGTACGTGTTAAGGACGTGATTGCCGGAACCGAAAAGGAAATCGAAGAACGCAAAAAACCACTAACACAGAAACTAGAGCAAGATGCCGTTGCGGGTCATTTAGATGCCTACACAGCCGCATTGCGAGAAGCTTATCCGGTTGAAAAGGACAAGGTCGGTCTGGATCGTCTTGTTGGCACCAACGACGCGGCGATGTAGTTGGCAAATGGGCGTAGAACCAAGCACAGAGGTTTTCCATAAGCTTTATCAAAGCGGTAAGGCGCAAATCGTCTGGCAGAGTATGGTCAGCGATTTGGAAACACCCATCTCCGCTTACCTGAAGCTGGCAGATAATAAGCCATATAGCTTCTTGCTTGAATCGGTGGTGAGCGGTTCACGCAAAGACCGCTACTCCTTCATTGGGTTAAATCCGGACATCATCTGGAAATGCAGACGGGATGAATGCCACATTAACCGTACGGCACTGACAACCCCAGATACGTTTCAAAAACAAAACACCAAACCTGTTGAGGCCATGCGCGCCTTACTCAAGGAAAGCCGCATTGACATGCCGCTTGGCTTCCCGCCTATGCCCATGAGCGCGGGGCTGTTTGGTTATCTTGGCTATGACATGATCCGCCAGATTGAAGCGATACCCGATGAAAATCCCGATGATTTGAATTTGGATGATGCGATTTTAATGCGCCCATCATTGATTGCCGCGTTTGACAGTATAGATAACCGTATCACACTGATCACCCCGGTTTATCCCGATAAAAACGTATCAGCGGCGCAAGCGTATGCAGCAGCGCTATTGCGTTTGAATAATGCCATGAATGCAATTGCAGGGCCGCTGCCAGCTGAAGTAAAATCAAAAAATATTGAAATAAAACCACCCGTATCCAATACGCCGCGCGAAACATTTTATAAAATGGTGGAACGCGCAAAGGAATATATCCATGCGGGTGATATTTTTCAGGTGGTTCTATCGCAGCGTTTTTCGATGCCGTTCGTGTTGCCGCCCTTTGCGCTTTATCGTTCGTTGCGCCGTTTAAACCCTTCCCCATTTCTGTTCTTTTTGAATCTGGGGAACTTCCAATTGGTGGGTTCCAGCCCGGAAATTCTGGTGCGTCTGCGCGATAACAAAGTCACCATCCGCCCTATTGCTGGCACGCGCCCGCGGGGTCAGATGGGTGGCTCGGGTAATCGTAGTGACAGCGAACTCTCAGCCGATTTATTAGCTGACCCCAAAGAACGCGCAGAGCATCTGATGTTGCTGGATTTAGGCCGCAATGATGTAGGCCGCGTTGCCAAGGTTGGCAGCGTGAAGGTAACCGAACAGTTTCAAATCGAACTGTATTCGCATGTGATGCATATTGTTTCGAATGTGGAGGGTGTGATTGACGATAAGTATGATGCCCTTGATGCCATGTTTGCAGGTTTCCCAGCTGGGACGGTTTCAGGCGCGCCAAAGGTTCGCGCGATGCAGATTATTGACGAATTGGAAGTTTCACGCCGCGGGCCTTATGCGGGTTGTGTAGGGTATTTTGGTGCAAATGGCAGCATGGACACATGCATTGCTTTGCGCACCGCATTGGTGAAAGACGGCACCATGTACATTCAGGCAGGCGGCGGTGTGGTAGCTGACAGCGACCCGGCCTATGAGTTCAATGAAAGCGAAGCCAAAGCACGCGCATTGATTAAAGCGGCGGAACAGGCCCTAAATGAAGCTAAATAAAAAGAAGACGAAATAGATTGGGATTTAATTAGTACAAATCGGATTTATTCTGGAAGCTCTTGAATGCCAAGATAGGTGCAGCCAACTTTTTTTACCGTATCGGCCACCATGAAATCGCTGACCGAGCCACTTACGTCAACAATACCGTGTTCGGCATCTACCCTGACGCGAATACCCTTTTCGATAGCTGTTATCGCACGCGCCAACGTACTGGCTGAACCGGATGTTTGAAGACCGCTTACTCGATATATTTTTGCCATCTGAGCCTCAGGTTTAAGGGTTGAAAACAACACCACCAACGGGGGACTTAACAACTTGGCTATTCAGTAAAAACTGTGTTCGAAAGAATGAATTGACTAATCAACTAACGATGCAAGAATGCAACATTATATAGGAAAATTCAAGTAAAAAATGGTAAACGATATTATTCCGCTCATGTAACCAATTTGGTTTTTAACATGAACAAGTTCGGCTAATCCACTATGAAGATTACGATATTACCCTATGAAAAATTAACCTGCTCTCTTAAAATAATTTATGCTCTTACTCATCGATAACTACGACTCGTTCACATACAATCTCTTCCATTACTTGAGTGAGGTTGGAGCGGAGGTGCAAGTACACCGCAACGATGCACTAACGGCTGAACAAGCGCTTGCATTAAAACCTACGGGCATCATTTTATCACCCGGGCCTTGTAGCCCAAGCGAAGCAGGCATTTGCCTGGATGTTATTGCGCTTGCTGCAAAACAATCGCTGCCATTGCTTGGCGTTTGCTTAGGGCATCAGGCTATTGGGCAAGCTTTTGGAGGCAAAGTTATCCGCGCACCACTGCCCGTTCATGGTAAAACCGATGCGATTACTCACACCAATAGCGGCATCTTTAAAAATATTCCATCGCCGCTAAAAGCAACGCGCTATCATTCCTTGATTGTTGAAAAAAGCACGCTGCCAGCAGATTTAACGGTAACTGCTGAAAACGCGGAGGGCCTAATTATGGGCCTGCAACACACGAAGTTACCAATACACGGTGTGCAATTTCATCCTGAAAGCATCGTTTCCGAACACGGGCACGCGATGCTGAAAAACTTTGTGGACTTGGCAAAATGAGTTTTAAAGAACTGACCAAAAAAACTGCTGATGGCGGAATGCTGACCGCGCAGGAAAGCCAAGATGCGTTTAATGCCATTTTAAATGGCGACGTATCTCCCATTTTGGCTGCTGCATTCCTTACATCCCTGCACCAGCGCGGCGAAACCAGCGATGAAGTATTAGGTGCGGTGCGCGCGCTGCGCATTCGTATGACCATCTTCCCCGGCGCAGAAGACGCGGTGGATGTATGCGGCACGGGCGGCGACCAGCATGGAACAGTAAACGTATCGACCGCTGTGGCCTTTGTGCTGGCTGGCGCAGGCGTAAAGGTTGCCAAGCACGGCAATCGCGCAGTTTCCAGCCGCAGCGGATCGTCGGATATTCTTTCCGAACTGGGTATTAAGATTGACGTCGCTGCAAACCGCATGCGCAAAGCGCTGGATGCTTCGAACGTATGTTTCCTTCATGCGCCAATCTACCATGCCGCGATGAAGAATGTTTCTGCCATTCGTACGGAGCTTGGCTTTCGTACAATCTTCAATCTGATTGGGCCACTTACTAATCCTGCCCGCGTGCGCAGACAGGTTATTGGCGTGTTCGATAAGAACTGGTGCGATCCAATGGCGCGCATACTGCAAACCTTGGGTAGCGAACATGTTTGGGTTGTGCATGGTGGCGACGGGATGGATGAAATTACCACCACAACCGATACCTATGTAGTGGAACAGGCGCGCGAAAGTTTGCGTAGCTTTGATATTATACCTACCAAGGAAGGCATAAAAAATACCACGCTGGAGCAGCTTAAAGGCGGTGACGCCAAGACCAATGCCGCGCATTTCAAACGCATGCTATCAGGCGAAAAAGGCGCATACCGTGATATTGTCTGCTTGAACGCTGCTGCGGGTTTGATTATTGGCGGGAAAGCTAGAAACATCAAAGATGGCGTGGGCATTGCTGCAGAAACCATTGATAGTGGTAAAGCCAAGGCCGCGCTTGAAAAACTAATTCAAATTACGAATGAAGCATAATGACTGATAATGTTCTGACTAAAATTATTGCCGATAAGAAAAAACACGTCGCCGCCTGCAAAGCCAAAAAATCATTATCATCGGTTGAAGCTGATGCAGAAAACGCCCCTGCTTTGCGCCCGTTTTACCGCAGCCTTGCCGCCAAACATGCCGCAGGTAAAACTGCGCTGATTACCGAAGTGAAGAAAGCATCGCCCAGCGCAGGTCTGATTGTGAAGGATTTTGACCCCGCCAAAATCGCCAAAACATACGAACAGGCGGGCGCAACCTGCCTTTCTATTCTAACGGATACGCCTTTTTTCCAAGGCGAAGATGCACATTTGAAGACCGCGCGCAGTGCGTGTGCCCTTCCCGTGCTGCGTAAGGATTTTATGATTGACCCTTACCAGATTGTGGAAAGCCGTGCACTTGGCGCGGATTGCGTATTGCTTATCATGGCGTGTTTATCGAATGAACAGGCGAAGGAATTAATTGCAACCGCAAGCGCTTATGATCTTAGCATTCTGATTGAAGTGCATGATGAAGAAGAACTGGACCGCGCATTGCCGCTTGCACACGGCATTACCAATTCAATGATTGGTATTAACAACCGCAATCTCAAAACCTTACAAATTGATTTGGCAACCACAGGCCGTTTGATTAGCCGAGCAACCGCCGCCAAAGCCCCGCATCTGTTCGTTTCCGAAAGCGGCATACGCAATCACAGCGATATTGGTTATCTTAAAAAATCCGGCGTTTCCTGCTTCCTTATTGGCGAGAACCTGCTCAAATCAAACGATGTTGCCGCTGCAACAAAGGCCATGCTGGCTTAGTGCCCGCCGCCGATTGATTTCACAATCAACTCGCACATCTTCTTGGCATCACCAAATAGCATCATGGTATTGGGACGGTAAAACAGTTCGTTTTCAACACCTGCGTAACCCGATGCCATGGAACGCTTCACAAATAAAACGGTTTTTGCTTTTTCAACATCTAGAATAGGCATACCGAAGATGGGTGATTTGGGGTCAGTTTTTGCAGCAGGATTAGTTACGTCATTCGCGCCAATCACAAATGCCACGTCGCTCATGCCGAAATCACGGTTGATTTCATCAAGTTCGAACACTTCATCATATGGCACATTTGCTTCGGCCAATAACACGTTCATATGGCCAGGCATACGGCCAGCTACAGGGTGAATGGCGTAGCGAACGGTTACGCCCTCTTTCTTCAATAAATCGCACATTTCACGCAATGCGTGCTGTGCCTGAGCAACGGCCATGCCGTAACCCGGAACAATAATCACGCTGGATGCATTCTTTAAAATGAAGGCGGCATCTTCAGCCGAGCCAGATTTAACAGGTCTATCAACCGCGCTACCACCTGCCGCGGCGCCGCCCGCCTCAGCACCAAACCCGCCAAGGATGACGTTGAAGATAGACCGGTTCATGCCCTTGCACATGATATAGGACAAAATAGCCCCTGAAGCGCCCACCAATGCACCTGTAATAATCAGCAACGGGTTTTGCAATGTGAAGCCGATGCCGCATGCCGCCCAACCCGAGTAGGAATTGAGCATAGAAATGACCACGGGCATATCTGCGCCGCCAATCGGGATAATCAGTAAGATGCCGAGCAATAATGAAACAACGGTGAGCGCGATGATGATGCTGACGTCTTGCTGCACTACCAGCATCACAATCAATCCAACAATCGAAATGCCCAGTAAAGCGTTTAGGGCATGTTGCAAAGGAAAGGTTACGGGTTTACCTGAAATAAGGCCCTGTAATTTTCCAAACGCGATAATCGATCCTGTGAAGGTGATTGCACCAATGGCAAGGCCAAGACCCATTTCAACAAGGCTGCCACCATGAATGTTACCAGCAACGCCGATGCCGTAGGCTTCGGGCGATAAATAAGCAGCAATTGCAACAAATACTGCGGCAAGGCCAACAAGCGAGTGAAACGCCGCAACCAATTGCGGCAGCGCAGTCATTTGAATGCGATAGGCAATGAATGTTCCAATCGCACCGCCGATTACAACACCTGCGATAATCAAATGATATGAAATTTGCGGAATGATATTAGGCAACAGAAATAGCGTGGTCACAATCGCCAACGCCATACCGAACATGCCGTACATATTGCCGGACTTTGCGGTTTCAGGGGACGAAAGCCCACGCAGTGCCATAATAAAACAAATACCGGAAACGAGATATGCGAGGGAGAGAAGTGCGGTCATGCCTTCTTCTCCTTCTTTTTGTACATCTGAAGCATTCGGCGCGTCACGATAAACCCGCCAAAGATATTGATGCTGGCAAGCACCACAGCAAGAAAGCCAAGAATGGTAGAAGCATTAATCGCAGCAGGCCCCGCTGCAATCAGCGCGCCAACGATAATTACCGATGATACCGCATTCGTTACTGCCATAAGTGGTGAGTGCAGCGCAGGCGTAACGCGCCACACAACATAATACCCCACAAAACATGCAAGTACGAAAACGGTAAGACCCGTTATAAAAAAATCACCACTAGCTGCATGCTGCGCTGCTTGTGTCGCGGCTTCTTGTAAAACGGGTTCGTTTAAAATCTTTTCTGGCATTCAGGCCTTCCATAAAAAATATCCCCGACGTTTACGGCGGGGATATTTTATAAATCAAAATTATTGTTGTTCGGGTTCTGCTGGAATTGGCGCGGCAGATGGTGGAACGGACGGCAACACGGGTGCAACGGCTTCGGGCGCTGGTGCGGCAGGTTGTGGCGCAGTCAGCGGGGTCGGATTACCACTGCCCGATGCGCCGGACGTTACCGCAGAGGGGCTATCAACCGTAGGGGTTGGCACAGGAACTGCGGGCACAACAACAGGAACCGCTACCTGCGCTGGTGTTGGTGTTGGCGCAGAGGCCGCAGCGATAGAACGTGCCTCCATATCAGCGAGACGGTTATCAATCTGGGCGAGTGATTTGTTAATCGAGCCAACATAGCTGGACATAAACGCAAAAAATATTGCGCAGCAGAAGACAGAAATTCCAAGGCTTACAATCCAGGGCTGGATAGAATTTTTGAGATCATTGTCGGACATAGCGCGCTCCTTTGGTTAGGCTTTGAAGTTTGGATGGATGATAGCGCCATCTTTGGTTAGCGCCGTAGCTTTGATAATTTCGTCTTCCCAGTTAATTGCAAGTTGGCCTGTTTTGGCATCCACAATCAAGCTTAGGAACTGTAACACGTTCTTAGCGTAAAGGGCTGAAGCATCAACCGCAACACTGGATGCGATATTAGCAGGACTTACCACTTTTACGCCATGCAGTTGCACGGTTTTACCAAGAACAGAGCCTTCGCAATTACCCCCTTGTTCCGCAGCTAAATCGATTACGACGGAGCCTTGCTTCATGGTCTGGAGCATCGCATCACTGACCAGACGCGGTGCTTGACGTCCTGGAATCAATGCGGTGCAAATCACAATATCTTGTTTCTTTATCGTATCTGCAATTAGCGCCGCTTGTTTGGCTTTATACGCATCGCTCATTTCCTTGGCATAGCCGCCGCTGGTTTCAGCCTGCTTGGTTTCTTCATCTTCGACCATTACGAATGTTCCACCAAGACTTTGCACTTGTTCTTTTGCTGCCATGCGCACATCGGTTGCGCTGACTACTGCGCCTAAACGCTTTGCGGTTGCAATGGCTTGCAACCCTGCAACACCGGCACCCATTACCAACACACGCGCCGGTGCAACTGTGCCCGCCGCCGTCATCATCATAGGAAATGCACGTCCAAATTCTGCTGCCGCATCAATTACCGCGCGGTAACCCGCAAGGTTAGACTGACTGGATAATACGTCCATGCTTTGGGCACGAGTAATACGCGGCACCAATTCAAGCGAAAACGCATCTACACCCTTATCGGCATAGGTTTTAATTGCATCTTTGTTGTTATATGGCGCGAGCATCGCGATTAATTTCGCGCCGCGCTTCATATTCGCGATTTCATCTGTGGGGCGAACCACTTTTAAAACAATATCTGCATCACTGGCAGCGGCTTTGCTGTCATTCGCAATCGTTGCGCCTGCTTCAATATAGGCCGCATCGGTATAGCTTGCTTCAAGGCCGGCGCCCTTTTCAACCACCACTTCAACATTCATGCCCTTTAACTTCCGCACGGTTTCCGGGGTGGCGGCAACGCGCTTCTCGTAAGCCTGATGTTCTTTTAGGATAGCGATTTTCATAGGTGCAAGATTTAAAAGAAGGTTGGAAGGTGATAACAATGAAAACAGCCCGCGAAGTCAAGCTTTTATGCGGTTAGTTTATGCTTCTTCAACAGCTTTTCTTGGCTTTTTTGAACCTTTACTACATCAAAATCATCAATGAGATTATGAAACATTTCATACCAGTTGATTTCCGCTTTGAGGCGAAGAAAGACAGAACCCAAACCAATTGCCGCACGATCCATGAACACAAATTCACGCGGCACGGTTACGCCGCCAATTTTGCGCAATTCTTCATGAACCTTGGCCGCAATTTCGCGGCCATATAGACCGGTGTTGGTTTCTTCAATCAGACGCTTGCGGTCTTCCAATAGTGGCGCATAAATAAACCGCGCCCAGATATTCAATGTATCAATCAACGCTTTCGATGGATTGGTGAAGCCCCATTCTTTGTATGCCTCAACCGCGCGGTCATGGTCATTTGTGACGAGCGCATGATATAGCTCAATTACGCCGCTAACCATCGCAGGACGAAAAATCCGGATGCAGCCAAAATCCAGCAGGTTAATGGAATTATCTTTGCGTACTGAATAATTACCTAAATGCGGGTCACCGTGAATAATTCCAGCATTATAAAATGGCACATACCATGCGTGGAACATGTTCATGGCAATTTCATTTCGCGCTTCTAGATTGCGGGTTTCTGCCACACTCGCCATGCGTTCGCCTTCCAGCCATGTCATGGTCAATAAACGGCTAGTGGAAAGGTCATGCAATACTTCAGGTACATGTACGGTTTTAATATCCGATAACATTTCAGAATAGAGCGCGATATGCTTTGCTTCGCGCACATAATCCAGTTCTTCGCGCAGACGGTCAGCAATTTCTTTTTGAATGTCTTTGGTTGAAACCGCCCTATCCACCATTTCGAACATACTGAAGATAATGGCAAGCTGTTTAAGGTCTGCCTCGACAGCCGAATTCATATCCGGATATTGCAGCTTGCACGCTACATTCACATTTTTCTGTGTCACAGCTTTATGCACCTGGCCGAGCGATGCCGCAGCGGATGCCGTTTGATCAAATGATTTGAATTTCGTCTGCCAATCTGCGCCCAATTCACCCATCATGCGGCGTTTGACAAATGCCCAGCCCATTGATGGTGCATCGGATTGCAGTTGCGCCAGTTCTTTCGTGTATTCGGGCGGCACCGCATCGGGAATAGTGGAAATAATCTGCGCGATTTTCATCAGCGGGCCTTTTAACCCGCCAAGGGCCTGACGCAGTTCAACCGCGTGTTTTGCATGATTGATTTCAATGCCAAGCAACCGTTTTCCTGCCGCCTGCACCGCCACGCCTGACATGGCACCCGCCACATTTGCGTGCCGCTTCATACGACCGGAAAGAGTGCTCTTGTCAGCCATTCAATTACTGCCCCTTATATCATGGCCATCCCGCCATTAATATGCAGCGTTTGGCCGGTGACATAAGCCGCTTCTGCACTTGCCAGATAGACAACACCCGCTGCGATATCTTTGCCATCCCCCATACGGCCTTGCGGAATAGAAGCCAAGATTTTTTCTTTTACATTATCTGGTAAGCCGTCGGTCATGTTGGAAACAATAAAGCCCGGCGCAATGCAGTTCACGGTGATGCCACGGCCAGCAAGTTCTTGGGCCAAAGATTTGCTCATGCCAATCAATGCTGCCTTTGAAGCAGCATAATTCGCCTGTCCCGCATTACCTGTCACACCCACAATCGAGGTGATGTTGATGATGCGGCCTGTTCTGCGCCCCATCATGCCCTTGGTTACCGTGCGAATAAGGCGGAATGCAGACGTTAGATTGACATCTAATACTTGCTGCCAATCCTCATCTTTCATGCGCATGGATAATCCGTCGCGTGTTAAACCTGCGTTATTGACTAAAATATCGATACCGCCGCCCATGGCTTCTTCGGCTTGCTTGACAAGTTCAATGGGAGCAGCAGGGTCAGCAAGATTGGCAGGCGTGACGTATGATTTTTCGCCAAGCTCCTGCTGCAATGCTTTTAATGCATCAACTTTGGTGCCTGAAAGTGCAACCTGCGCGCCTTGTTCAATAAGTGCGGTTGCAATGGCTTTGCCCAGACCGCCTGAAGCACCAGTTACCAATGCGCGTTTGCCTGCTAGATTAAACATGAGTACTCCTTAAGCTGATTTCAAAAATGCTTCAATGTCTTGCGGTGTATGAAGTGATGTGACTGAAACATCCTTATCAATCCGCTTCATCAGGCCAGCGAGAACCGTGCCCGAACCTGCTTCAATTGCGCTTGCAACGCCCTTTTCTTTCAATGTCAGCATACTTTCACGCCAGCGCACCGCGCCTGTGACCTGCGCAACCAATAGTTTTCTGATTTCGCTCACATCAGTTTGTTCAGACGCAGTGACGTTTGCAATTACTGGAACAACAGGTGCGCTCATTTTAACCTGCGCCAAGGCTTCATTCATAACATCTGCTGCAGGTTGCATGAGCGAGCAATGAAATGGCGCGCTGACCGGCAGAATGACCGAGCGCTTGAAACCTTTTGTTGCAGCAATTGCAACGGCGCGTTCAATCGCTTCCTTATGACCTGAGATAACTACCTGACCCACAGAGTTATCATTTGCTGCGGCACAGACCTGCCCCTGCTCCGCTTCCTTTGCAATTTCTGCTGCTTGCTGCATATCAACACCAAGCAATGCTGCCATGGAACCAATGCCTGCTGGCACTGCTGCCTGCATCGCGCTACCACGTTTACGCAGTAACCGCGCCGTATCGGCAAGGCCGAAGGTGCCCGCCGCGCATAACGCAGCGTATTCCCCCAGCGAATGCCCCGCAACATAACTCGCCAAATCGGAAACTTTCTTGCCGCCCTCTTTTTCCAGCACACGAACAACCGCCATGCTGACGGCCATTAATGCGGGCTGCGTGTTTTCTGTCATTTTCAAATCGGCATCGTCGCCTTCGAACATCAGCTTGCTGAGATTCTGTTTCAATGCTTCATCGACTTCGGCAAAGACATCCTTTGCGGATTGGAATGCGCCTGACAATTCCTTGCCCATGCCGATGGCCTGACTGCCCTGCCCTGGAAATAATAATGCCCGTTTCATTTTCTTGTGAATCCTTATTTTACTCAAACGCCGTAAGGCTTCGCTCGCATAAGCTCGCGGGCCGACGGTCGTCGTCCTTTAAACATTTTAAAAGCATGCTAATCAAGTCACTTGCATCCCCCCTGTCAAGCCTGTCTAATTGGCACACTTATATATAAGGAACACCTATGATTATTATTACCGGCGGGGCTGGATTTATTGGTTCATGTTTGGCAGCTAGCCTTGAAAAAGCAGGGCTTGGCCCAATTGTGATTTGCGACCGCTTAGGCCATGCAACCAAGGATGGCCAGAAGTGGCGCAACATCGCCAAACGCACGCTGTATGACATCATCACGCCCGACCAATTATTCCCGTTTCTGGATGCACACCAGAAAAGCATCGATATCATCTATCACATGGGCGCAATTTCCAGCACGACGGAAATGGATGTCGATAAAATTGTTGCCAATAATTTCCGGCTTTCAAAAGATTTGTTCACTTGGTGCTGTGATAAACGCAAACGGATTGTCTATGCATCTTCCGCCGCGACCTACGGCGATGGCAAACAGGGTTTTGATGACAAGGATGATTTGGTAAGTTTGAAAAAACTCCAGCCGCTTAACCCATATGGTTGGAGCAAGCATGCCTTTGACCAATTCATTACCCAGACACGCACCGAGGGCGAAAAGTTTCCTGCGCAAGCGGTTGGGTTGAAGTTTTTCAATGTGTATGGGCCAAATGAATACCATAAGGAAGGCCAGCGTTCCGTTGTGCACCAAATTTTTCCGGTGGCACAAGCCGGCGAGGCGTTTTCATTGTTCAAATCCCACAATCCGAATTATGTCGATGGCGGGCAATTGCGTGACTTTATTTGGGTGCAGGATTGCGTGGATGTGATGCTTTGGCTCTACCATCATCCGCGCGTGAATGGTCTGTTCAATGTTGGCACAGGCGAATCGCGCAGCTTTGTGGATTTGGCCCGGGCGGTTTATATTGCGTGCGGTAAAGAACCCAACATTATCTACCGCGATATGCCCGAGGAGCTGAGAAAACATTATCAATATTTTACCCAAGCACAGATGGCTAAGCTAAAGGCTGCCGGTTATAGCAAACCCTTTACCCCGCTCGAGGAAGGTATCAACGCTTACGTCAAAGAATATCTCGCAACCCCAGACCCCTATTGTTAATATCGCCCCATGCAATTCGACATCATTCAAAAACTTGAAACCCTGCCAAGCAATCCGATTTTGGTTGTTGGGGACGTGATGCTTGACCGCTTTATGTATGGGCAGGTTGACCGTATTTCGCCTGAAGCGCCCATTCCGGTCATGCGGTATGTGCGGGAAATTTCCATGCTCGGCGGTGCAGGCAACGTCGTACGCAATCTGGTTAGCCTTAACCAGCGCTGCGATTTAATTGCGGTGATTGGTGCGGATCCCGCCGGCTTTGAAATAGCCAAGCAATTATCACAAGACGAAGTTGTTACCCCCCATTTGTTGACCGATAAAGACCGCCCTACCACCATCAAAACGCGCTTTATTGCCGGTATCCAGCAAGTGTTGCGCTGTGACGTTGAAAAGGCCGAAAATTTAAATGCCGCAATTGAAGAGCAGGTGGCGGTGCGTTTGCGTCTTGCTGTGCCGCAAGTGGCTGCTGTGATTTTATCTGACTACGCCAAAGGCGTTTTGACTTCAAAAATCATTGCCGACTGTATCGCATTGGGCAAGCAACACAAAAAGCCTGTTATCATTGACCCTAAGGGCCGTGATTACACGCGTTATACGGGCGCAGATGTGGTTACGCCAAACCGTAAAGAATTAGCGGAAGCAACTGGCAATGACATTAAAACAATTGAAGATGCAGTGAAAGCATCCCGCGCGCTCATCAACAAATATCGCTTTGGGGCGGTGCTCGCAAAACTGGGCGGTGATGGCGTTTGCTTGGTGATGGATGGCAAAGATCCATTACATATCAAAGCCACAGCACGTGAAGTGTTCGATGTATCCGGCGCAGGCGATACTGTGATTGCAGGTTTTGTAACTGCGTTATCAGCGGGTATGAGCATGGAACAGGCCGCATACATCGCCAATGAAGCGGGTTCGATTGTGGTAAGCAAGGTTGGCACCGCGACCGTAACTGTTGACGAACTCATCAATAATTTGCGGCAAATTGAAGACCGCGACATCAATGAAAAGGTATTGAGCCAAAACAAGGCAATTGAACTGGTAGAACGCTGGCGCAGACAGGGCTTGAATATCGGATTTACCAATGGCTGCTTCGATTTGATTCATCCCGGCCATATCTCTATTTTACAACAATCACGTAAGGCGTGTGACCGTTTAGTCGTCGGCCTGAATAGTGATGCATCCGTTAAACGCCTCAAAGGACTTGAACGCCCTGTTCAAAATGAAAAAGCCCGTGCAACGGTTCTTGCCACACTCAACCCCGTTGATTTGGTCGTGATTTTTGACGAAGACACACCGCTGGAACTGATTAAGGCGCTTCGCCCAAATGTACTGGTGAAAGGCGCGGATTACACAATTGATAAGGTAGTTGGTGCAACCGAAGTACAAAGCTGGGGTGGCAGAGTTGTACTTGCCAATCTGGTCGAAGGACAAAGCACAACCAACACCATCAAGAAACTTAAATCATCCGGCTAATCCCTTCGGTACATGAAAACCGTTATCAATTATCTCAAAGCCCAATCGGGCACAGGGCCTTCGGAAATCTTCGGCATTGACGTTGCTATCACCAGTTTTTTGAAAGCACTGTTTCGTTATTCCCGCGCGGCTGAGTTTTTCTTTTTCCCTGGCAGTGATGAAAGTGCCGAAGAATTAAAAAACATCGCCCGTAGCGAGCGGATCGACTTCAGCCGTTGTGCGCTTATTCCCGCTTCCAACCCATCTTATGCGATGCAGGATGTGGATTTGGTGTTCCGCCCCGATCCCAATATTGGCGATCATATTTGGCGCCGCATTCAGATGGAGGGGAAAGGTTATGCAGTTTCGACAATTGTACATACGATGTCTGGCGAACGAATTGCCGATGTAACCATGCAGTATTTAACTGCGCCCACGCAAGCAGGTGATGCGATTATTTGTCCATCACGCGCTATTCGTGACAGCATCAAGGCGTTGTGGGATATTCAGAATGATTATTTACAGCACAGGTTTCGTGGGCATTTTACCTGCCCCGTTGATTTGCCGGTTATACCGCTGGGCATCCACACGCAAAAATTCTTGGGCCTAGCCACACCGCAAAACCGTGCAGCGCAACGCGCGGCGTTGCGCATTGCCGATGATGAAGTCGTCATCCTCTATGTTGGTCGCTTAAGTTATGCGACCAAAGCGCACCCCATCGCGCTGTTAAAGGCAGCGGAACTGGCAGCACAGAAAGTTGCGCCCAAAAAAGTACGTCTAGTAATGTACGGGTTCTTCAAGCCAGAATTGATGGAGCCTGAATTCCATGCGCTTGCCGCAGATATTTGCAAAACCGTGCAGGTTGATTTTGTACTCAATAGCGATGCCCGCTTTCCCGATGGGCTGTGGGCATGCGGGGATATTTTCTCATCCCTTATCGATAACATTCAAGAAAGCTTTGGCTTCACGCCGATTGAAGCCATGACCTGCGGCCTGCCCGCGGTCGTTAGTGATTTTGATGGATACCGTGACGGCGTGCGCGATGGAATAGATGGAATTCTGGTTCCAACTATCAGTGTTGCACCGGGCAATAATCTGGATGTTGCTACCCATTACTACAACATGCGTAACTATGGCGATTATCTCATCCGTAATAACCAGACAATTGTAGTAGATATTGATGCCGCTGCAGCTGCTTTTGCATTGTTGATTAACGATAAGGAAAAACGCCTTGCAATGGGCGCAGCAGGGCGCAAGCGCGCAACCGAAAATTATGACTGGAAAACCATTATTCCGGCGTATGAAGATCTATGGGAAGAACAAGCACGCAAACGCAAGAGCGCACATCACAATGCGCCAACCCCGAATTACTGGCCTGCAGCGCATCCGGCTTATCCTGACCCGTCGAGTATGTTTGCTGGTTTTCCCAGCAGCCATTTACAGCCAAATGATCGTCTGGAAATTCTGGCAAAAACGGCTGACATCGAACTCATCGCACGGCACCGTATGAACATGTTTGGCATGGATATGTTGTTGCCTGAGCAGACCATGAGCCAGATTATGGGCGTTTTATATAATATGACGCAGGAAAAAAAATATCCCTCGCTGTTTGAAATTCAACAAGGGATTGGCATTTCCGATACACCGCGGTTCATGCGCACGATTGCGTGGTTTTTGAAAATGGGTTTAATGCGGCTGCACCGCATATAGGGGCGCATGATGTCTGAAACCACTTTCATTATCATCTTTAAAGTAATCGTCGGGATATTGGTGGGCGGCACGTTAGGTAGCTTTGCAGGCGTTGTGTTGTATCGCTTTCCGCGCAGGCAATCGATTATCTCGCCGCCTTCTTACTGCAACACATGCAAAAAGCCGCTTGCGCCACGCGATTTAATTCCTGTCATTTCTTATTATCTTAATAATAAGCAATGCCGCTATTGCCATGCGCCTATTGGATTTACGCATGTTTTGTTGGAATTATTATTTATGGCGATTTGTATCGGGTTCATGTTCGTTTGAAAGTAATATTGCCTTTGCGCTGTGCGATTTGGCTTGGTTTGATACGCACATGAACAGAGCAGGTGAATTAGCATTATCGGGGATAAATGGAGCTGCGCGGCTTACAGCAAATGTAGCTGGCGTTACCCTGACCTATGGCACACTTGCGGCAATAACCTTAACTATCCCACTGGTTTACCATGCACAATTTCGCGACCAATTCCAAAGCATGACGACATGGGATAGAACGCCTTATGGTCTATGTGAGTTTTTAACGCCCAAAGCGCAGCTGATGTGCGCGGTCACATCACGCACCGCATTCCGCATCATGGATTATCAACAACACCATCCAGCGGCATGCACACAGTCAACACGCATCAAGAAATTTCTGTGGAACCGTGGCACGAAATGGGAAAGCAGACAGGAAAATTGGGATAAGACTGCACTAGCGGCATGCGTGCGCTTGAACCAGAACAGCCCAGACCCCATCCGCCAAATCAAGGTTAGATTTTGCAGCGACTTACTTGAAATGCACCAGAAGATTGACCGATTGTGTAAGTCGTAAACTTATTTCGCTTTCGCGCGTGGATGCGCTTTTTCAAACACCGCCAATAAACTCTCTTCATCGACTTTGGTATATTGCTGCGTCGTTGATAGCGATGCGTGGCCCAGCAATTCCTGAATGCTGCGCAAATCTGCACCGCTATTCAGTAAATGACTGGCAAAGGAATGGCGTAATGCGTGCGGCGTTGCATAATCCGGCAATAGGTATTGCTGGCGAATGCTGCGCATAGCGCGTTCTGCTACGCCGGAATTAAGCCGCCCACCCTTTTCACCTCTGAAAATCGCTTCATCATCCTGCATCGCAAACGGGCAGGCCTTGATGTAGGCTTCGATTTCTTTTTTTACCTCTTCCAGAAGTGGTACGATGCGCTGTTTGCGGCCCTTACCCGTAATGGTCAACTGGCCTGATTTAATTGCATGCCAATCTTCGCCATTGAGCGATAATGCTTCGCTGATACGAAGGCCGCAGCCATATAGCAACATCAGCAATGCACGGTCGCGGGCGCCCACCCAATCGGGCCGAACAACTTCAGCATTATCTATAAAATCATCAACCTGATGCGAGGTAAGCGGATGTGGCGCACGTTGCGGTTTTTTGGGTGAGCGCAATGTTTGTAACACGGCATTCTGCACCAGTTTCTGTTTGGTCAACCATTTGTAAAATCCACGCAGCGCAGAAATGGCGCGGGCACGGCTTGCGGCGCCCAATTCATTATTCGCCAAATCAGCAAGCCACGCGCGGGCTTCCAATAAATCCAGTGCATTTAAATCGCCAACACTTATGGCTTGTCCGCGATAATTGCTTAGAAACCCAATAAACACGCGTACGTCATGCGCATAATTGGTAACGGTGTGAATGGACTGATCTTTAATCTGCGTAAGATAAGACACCCATGCGGTGATGGCTTCTTCTGCCGCGCTGCCTGCTGTTAGCTTTTCAGGTGCTAGCTTTTCAACCATTGCCGGCCCAATCGTTCAACGCAGCGCGCAAGAAATACGTATGGTTCCAGCGCCTGCCCCAATGAAAGATATTGTGCATCACGGTTTGCCATAACGAGTGCTCCGCGCCGGTCACCTGTTTTAATCGGCAGGCAGATGGCAAATGCCATTTGCGCCGACTGTTCGGGAAACAGGCTTTCCAATTGCGCACGATCTTCGATAATGTGATATTCCGTTGCGGCAAAAGCCGCATTGACCATGAACGACGGGATGGGGCGAAAAAACGAAGAAAATGCGCCAATTTTATCATTAGACTGGCGTTCATAAATCAGGTTGATGGCATCAAAACCAAGCAAACGCGCCACATCATCTTGCAAAATCTGTACGGCATCAGGAAGTGCGGCGGCATCATGCAAGATGATGACAGCTTCGTGGACCACCTGCACACGTTGCCAATATAAACGGCTGCCCTCGATTATCTCGCTGCGGTCTTGGCGGATATGCGTTAAGTCATTTTGCAGCTTGCGAACCAGACTTGAATCAAACGCGACTACTTTTTCTTCCGTTTCATTAGGCTCTGGTTCTTTTGGCACGATGACGCTCTTATGCTGTTAAAATTTTCTGGCCTGTCTTTGCCCAATCTGCCACGAATTGCGCCAGCCCTTTATCAGTTAGCGGGTGGTTGAAGAGTTGATGGATAATCGCAGGCGGACATGTAGCGACATGCGCGCCCATTTTTGCCGCATCAACTACATGGCGTGGATGGCGCACCGAAGCCACCAGAACCTGCGTTTTTAAATGAGGCTGCGCCTGATACATTTCGCAGATTTCTTTGATGAGCCCCATCCCATCCTGGCCAATATCATCCAAACGGCCAACGAAGGGGGATACGAATGTCGCACCGGCCTTTGCTGCCAACAGTGCCTGCGCCGGAGAGAAGCAAAGAGTTACATTCACCATCGTGCCTTTGCTGGATAATTCTTTGCATACTTTTAAACCCGCAGGCGTCAGCGGAACTTTCACTGTGACGTTTTTGGCAAGCGTTGCAAGAAACTGCCCTTCCTTCAGCATGGTTTCATAATCGGTCGATGCCACTTCGGCACTGACAGGGCCGGAAACCACAGCGCAAATTTCCTTAATCAACTCAACGAAATTGCGGCCAGATTTTGCTACCAATGACGGATTGGTGGTCACACCATCCAGCAAACCGGAGCTGGCAAGTTCTTTAATATCTTTAAGTTCGGCGGTATCGACAAAAAACTTCATTGCATATTCTCTTATTTTTTAATTGGCGGGAGATATATAGTGTAATCGAACATGAAATCTGATTCCAGCACATATACGCCATATAATTGCGGCAGTTTAGTTGAGGTTTTGACCGCGCAAGCGGCCCCTAAGCCCTTTACCTATGCTGTGCCAGACGGGGCGGAAGTTATGCGGGGGCAATTGGTTAGTGTCCCCTTGGGCCCAAAAAAAAGTTATGGCGTCGTTTTGGGCGCGTCACGCGAAAGCATCCCCGCCAATAAACTAAAAACCATTCACAGTATTGTTGACGCACCGCCACTTTCTGACGCCATGCTCGATTTTATATTATGGGTTGCCGATTATTGCATGGCTCCTACTGGAAATATTCTCGCCATGGCGCTGGGCGGTGAAACCGCGCAAAAGACCCCGAAAAAAGAGCGGGCCGCTAAAAAAGAAACTGAACATCCATCAGCGCAAAAGCCGATATTAAGTCCGGAACAACACAAAGCAGCAGATACACTTATTAAATCACTCGGTTCGTTTTCTGTAACATTATTGGATGGTGTGACGGGTTCAGGCAAAACCGAAACATTCTGCGAAGCCATTTGTGCGGCGATGGCAAAAGGACAGCAAAGCTTGCTGATGCTGCCGGAAATATCGCTGACCACACAGATATTCAGCCGTTTAGCGGCACGCTTTGGGCAGGCACCCGTGTTATGGCATTCCGGTCTAACACCTGCCCAGCGGCGCAAAGCATGGCAAGCGATTGCGCATGGCAAAGCGCCACTGGTGATTGGCGCGCGCTCTGCTTTGTTCCTGCCATTCCAAAACCTTGGCCTAATTGTCGTTGATGAAGAACATGATGGTTCATACAAGCAGGAAGAAGGCGTAATTTACAACGCACGCGACATGGCAGTTATGCGCGGCAAACTGCAAAATATTCCGGTGATTTTAAGTTCTGCCACACCTTCACTTGAAACCATCGTCAATATGAAGGCTGGCAGATATGGGCATGTTACCCTGCCCCAGCGTCATGGCGAAGCTAAACCACCTAGCATTCATCTGATTGATTTACGTCAAGAAAAGCTGACTGCAAAAAACTGGATAAGCCCAAGCTTGCAAACCGCAATTCACGCTGCCATCGGGCGCGGAGAACAGGCATTATTATTTTTAAATCGTCGCGGCTATGCACCGCTGACCCTTTGCCGCGCATGCGGGTATCGTTTCCAATGTCCGTCATGTTCATCTTGGCTCGTAGAACATCGGCAAGATGGAAAACACCGATTAATATGCCATCACTGCGATTATGCCTGCACTTATCCCCGCGCCTGCCCTTCATGCTCCGCAGAAGACAGGCTGGCCGCATGCGGCCCCGGTATTGAACGGTTGGCGGAAGAAGCCAAAAAACTATTTCCCAACGCTCGCCACGCCATATTGGCAAGCGATACACAAAATAATCTTTCCGAAGTGCAGTGTATTGTCGATGCAATGGCAAAATCGGAGATTGATATTTTAATCGGCACACAAATTGTTGCCAAAGGCTATCATTTTCCAAAACTCACTGTCGTAGGTGTGATTGATGCCGATTTAGGACTGCAGGGCGGCGATTTGCGAGCGGCAGAACGCACTTTCCAATTGTTGTATCAGGTCGCAGGACGCAGCGGACGCAGTGATGACAAGGGCCATGTGTATCTGCAAACCACACAACCACAACACGCAGTCATGCAAAATCTAACGAAGCATAATCGCGATGGATTAATCGATGTATTAATCAGTGAACGCCAGAAATTCCATATGCCGCCTTTTGCACGGCTGGCCACACTCACACTTTCGGGCACAAATCATGCAGTGGTTACAAATGTTGCGAATGATTTAGCAAAACACATTCCAATTCAAAATGGGTTTAAAGTATTGGGACCTGCACCCGCACCCATGGCATTGTTACGCGGACGACACAGGCAGCGCTTTTTAATTCAAAGCCCGAAATCATCGAAAATGCAGGACTTTTTGCGCGATTGGCTAAGCGCTGCAAAACCATCCAAAAGCATACGCGTGCACATCGATATTGACCCCCAAAGCTTTGTTTAAAAATTAACTCATCGGAAAGCTTCGCTGTCGCATAATTTTGTCATGCTTCCAGAAGTTTCTAAGATTGTATTTTCAAAACATAACAGCCTGCCACGTACCAGCATCGTGTTTGCAGTTTTTTTCCTTGCCAGTTTTATGGCGCTGAACATTTTTTCTTTCCATGAGAATGGTAAACGCATCGGATTAATTGAAACCATCAACCGTGAGAATCTGCCGCGCGAATTACTGGATATTCAGGAAACCATTACACGGCTCGACATTCTGCTTGATAACGACGCGATGTCGCCTGAAGAAAAAAAGGAAAAATTTGACAAAAACATAGCAACGCTAAAAGAAAAGCTGACGACGCTGCAAAACGACCAGATGGCGAACATCGATTCAAATAATTTAACACAGAATTTTGTCAGTGTTTATGGAACCATTGATGGTATTGAGGAAATCGAGGCCAAACATGGCCTGCAAGACCCCACCATCAACAAACAGCTTTCTACATTTGTTCACGAAGCAGCTTCGCATTTTTACGACATCGATAAAATCATCCAGTATTTTCATCGCAATAACATCGACAAAATATTGGCGGAACTGCGGCTGAAGGAAAAATACCTGTTAGGCGTTAGCGTCGTCTTTGTTGTACTTGGCAGTATCATGATTGTGTTCTTGCTGGTGGACTTATTCCGGCGCGGCGAATTGCTGGAGCGCGCCAACCATGCAGAGCGCCTAAAAAACAGTTTTTTTGCGATGATGAGTCATGAAATCCGCACGCCAATTAACGGAATATTGGGGACTATCACTTTGTTGCGGAATACTTCCCTGAATGAGAACCAGCGCAATCTCACCGGCATTGTACAAAGCTCTGCTGAAAGCTTATTGGTGATTGTAAACGATGTGTTGGATTATTCAAAAATTGAAGCCGGTAAATTGGAGCTGGAATATTCCGATTTTAATATCAAGACGCTGGTAGATAATCTCTTTGCTCTTATCCATCCGCTGGCTGATGATAAAAAATTACAGCTCAGCTACAGTATTCAGGAAAGCATTCCGGCAACATTGTATTCCGATCCTGCACGATTACGACAAATCCTGCTGAATTTTTTATCCAACGCAATCAAGTTTACCGATAAGGGCAGCGTAACACTGGTATTAAAAGAAGACAGCAAGACCGTCGCTGGTACACGCATTCCGATGCTTAGATTTGAAGTGATTGATACCGGTATGGGCATCAGTGAAGAATCCAAAAGCCATCTATTTCGCGAGTTCAGCCAGGCAGATGGTTCTTATACCCGCCGCTTTGCGGGAACAGGTCTTGGCCTTGCGATTTGCCGCCGCTTAACCGATATGATGCGAGGCGAAGTTGGTGTTGAAAGCACCGTAGGGAAAGGCAGCACGTTCTGGTTTGTTATTCCCCTTACGCCCGCAAAACATGCAGTGATTAAAGAAGATGTTGCACAAGAATTGCCAAACGAAACCGTTATCGCAAATATATTATTGGTCGAGGACAACCCCACCAACCAGATGATTGCCGAAAGTTTTCTAAAGCAAGGTGGTCACAAGGTTGATGTTGTCGATAATGGCAAGAAAGCGGTTGCAGCCGTGCAATCAAAAAATTATGACCTCGTGTTTATGGATATTGCTATGCCAGAAATGGATGGATTTGCCGCAACCAAAGCCATTCGCGCCTTACCGGATAAAAAAACTCTGCCAATTATAGCCATGACCGCACATGCCATGCGCGGTGACCGTGAAGAATGCTTGGCGGTCGGTATGGATGACTACATCACAAAACCTTTATCAAAAGAGATTTTGCAGCAACGCGTCACTATGTGGGCTGCAAAAGCTAGGACAAATGACAAAATGCAACCAGCCACTGACTTAGATCCCGTTGAAGAAAAAGTTGCGCCTGAAATCAGCGACCAGCACCTCAATCAAATCATCACCGATTTGGGCGTAGAAATAATCAGTGAGTTTTCCAATAAATTTTATACTGATTTGATGGCGACCAGCACCGCAATGCTGGATGCCGCAAAAAGCGAAACATGGGATGATGTAAAACGCCATGCGCATTCCTTGAAAAGCAGCACGTTAAGTTTTGGTCTTGGTCGTCTATCCCAGATTGCGGCGAGCATTGAAGCCCAGTGTAAAGCACACGGTCGGGCTGATGATACTGTACTGCACGCATGGCCAACGCATGTTAAAACAGCTATTTCAGCGTTGAATGAGCGCTTAAAATCGATGAATATTAAAGAGCTTGGATAGCACACACCGCTGCTTTTCCCCATCTGTGGATAAATTGTCTTATCCACATCTGATTATAAAATAGGCCAAGTTCGGACTCCACAAATCGGAGCAAACGCGGCTATGAATGGTTGAACAATTCCTAACGAATTCAATTTCGGATCAACCATGAATAATCTTACCGACAACATCGCTGCCGGACTTTTGCAATCAACGCTGCGCGTCTTCGGTTTCACCGATGACGAAGGCTGCATGACGCTGAAAAAAAATGGCGGTAAAATCGGCGATCAGGAAGTCATGGTTATTTCTAACGGCATGTTGCACGCTCTGGTTGGTCAAGAACCTCTAAACTGGCCATGGAACGATACTGACCGTGTGAAGTTGCAACGCCTGATGCATTATCACCGCATGTTGGGCGCAGTGACCGTTTTGGGTAAAGTCATTCCTGCGTCATTTGACAGTGTTTTCCAGCATCAATCATCCATTGTGCAGGCCTTGGCGCACCATCAACGCGATATTGTTGATTTGCTAGGCCGCTATGGTACATCGCGCCAGTTTTCACTGATTGTGCGTTGGGACAACACCACCATGCAGCAATTGATGACGCGCTTTCCAAAAAACGGCGCAACGGCTAATGCAATCGAAAATGAACGTCGTTCATTGCGCGACCAGATGTTGTTGCAATTACAGCGCCATTTGCAGGATATTATTATTCTTGAAAACAACGATAACGATGTTGTGTTGCAGGCAATTTTGCTGATTGAAGCGCATCAGGAAGAACGCGTTGTGAATATTTTACAGCAGATGGATAAGGAATGTCGCGGCCGTCTGGATATGCGTCTTACCGGCCCCCTGCCAGCCTGCAATTTCGCACGCGTGGAAGTAAAACTCCCTGACCGCCAGATTGTAAAACAAGCTTGCCGCGATTTAGGTATAGGTGCGGTGGCCCGCATGACCGAGGTCAAAAACGCCTATCGCGCACGGGTCAAGAATTTGCATCCGGACAACACAAATAACACAGGTTCAAACGATGTGATGGTTCGCCTTACCCAATCGTATCGTTACCTCACCCGCCTTGCAGCGCAGCAAAATAATGGTCAGGAAAACAATCCGGATAAGCAATGGTTGCGTTGTGACCATCAAACATTGCGGCAAACACCGCTTATGCGGATTCAGCGTGGGGTTACGCGTTGGGATGATGCAATATTGAAACGTGCCTAAAGCGGAAAGATTTTAGCCCTTTATTCTCTGCATGATTTAGTTGCGATAAAGCTTTGAACTCGCGTATATTATCCACAGGTTTAATCTGCATTTTGCTGCTTGCGATATCATGTCTTTATCGAAACAAACACGCTTGCCTCCTTCCAAGACGAATCCGCCACTGTTAATTGGTCTTGCAGGGCTGCTCATCGCTGTTGGATTCGCCTGCTTCCTTGGACTTACCGCTATTCAAAATGAAAAGTCCACACGTGAGGCGGTTAGCACATTGCAAACCATGTGGGATGAGCGCATCAAATCACACAGCTATGCTGATCAGGACAAAGCAGAAATCGATGTGCAGCAAGACAGGATGAAGCTTGCGCAAATTACCGATAGTTATCGTCAACTTTATCAACTGATTTCAATCTGCGCATCGGGGCTTGTGGTGTTTTCGCTGCTTTGCTTTCTTGCGTTTCGTTTTGGATTACTGCTGCCGCTTCGCAAACTGGAACGCAGCAGTCGTGAATTACTAGAAAATGATTTGAACGGCCACATCTGGGGATTAGACCGTAGCGACGCGTTTGGAAGTCTGGCCCGCAGCATCGCCAATATCCGCAAGGGCACTGTTAATCTCGCCGATATGGTTGTGGAAACCGAAACCGGCGCACAACATGTGCGGTTTGAAGGGCGCAGTGCAGCAGTGTTCACAGCTCTGATCGCCGATTTGCAAAAGACCGTTGAAAACCTGACCCAACATAGCCAAACACTGGCAACGGTTAGTAAAGACGGACAAGAAAGCATTCTGGAATTGGGCGATTTAACATCACGCCAGACCCGCACACTGGAAGACGCAATTTCCAGCGTGAATGCGCACATCAGTGACGCGCGCTCACATATCAAAGAAACAATATCGGAAGCGAATACCAGCATCAGCACAACGATAGCCGATGCTAATAAGAACCTGAGCGCTACGATAGCCGATGCCGGTTCACAGATAAACGCAACTGCCAATGAATGGGGTGAAAAACTTTCAACCCTCTTCCACCAGAACAATCAAATTCAAGGTCAGGCCAAACAAATGGTTGACCAGTTCTCGAAAGACATGCATTCGCTTAATCAGATTGCTGGTGCAACCGGTGCGCGCGTTGCCCAAACCCTGCAATTGCTCAGCGCTTCTGACCGCGACATCAAAACAGCCGCAAAACAAAGTCTGGAAGCAAGCACCACGTTCAGCAACCAAGCAAGAGACCTTACCGAAAAATTACAGTCGGCAACCAATTTGCTTCGCGCCAGCGGCAAGGTTATGCAGGAAACAACCGAAACCGCTCGTACGCGCCTTAATGAAGCGATTAACAGCGTATCAAATCATGATCAGGCTATCCGCGCATTCCTTGGAGACACGGAAGAAAAGACCGACCGTATTACTAGCTTACTCGAAGATGTGTCACGCAGTGCCGTTCAGGCATCAGAAACGATGAACACCTTTGATGGCCGTATGGCTTTGTTTGAAGAAAAGAGCGCGTCTGCATTCCGCCGCATTGATGAAAGTGGAGAGTCGATTGGCAAGGCTTCCAGCCAGCTGAACGAAGCTCATGAGCTCATGAAGGGCTCGCTTGATAATATGAATGGGCATACGGAAATGCTGGCACGGATTCTGACATCCATCCGTGATGAATATTCGAGCTTCAGCAATGAATGGAAGACCAATATCACCGAAACCGCACCCATATTCGAACAGCTAAAAGATTCCAGCAACACGCTGCAAACACAGCTGCGCGATGAATGGTCAGTTTATGCACAACAATCACGCCAATTACTGACTGCGTTGGAACAGGATGTGCGTGCCATGAACACGCGTACCGAAATCGTAACGCAGGACACCGAAAAGCTGTTGACTACCCTTACAACGCAAACACAGCGCATCAGCGACAATGCCAATAACTTCGATCTGCAAATCGCCAACATGTCTCTTCGCATTGATGAAGCAACATCCAGCCTGCTGCGCGGCAATAAAGATGTCGTTGAAACAACCAAATCGCAAATTCAATCGGTTCACTCTTCTGTTCAGGATATGGCGCAACGTCTTGGTATTCTTAGCCAGCTTACGGGAACACTTGGCGCGGTTGCAGGACAGCTTGGTCAAATCGTTCCATCCCTTGGTGAAGCGCAAGGCATTCGTGGATCTGTCCCATTAAAGGCAGCGGGAGATACCAACCCCGAATTATTGATCCGCTTCGAAGAAGTGAATGCCAGTTTTGCCAATACCATCGGCAATATTAAAGAAGAGTTTGATGGCGTACGCCAACAAATCGGCCGATGGGTAGAAATGCTGACCGCAGGGTATAAAAACCTTGCCGAACAAATCGGCACTGTGGATAGCAGTATTGATGAGAAAATTAATGCACTTAAAGAACAAGTGGAAAGCGCAACTTCGGCACAAATCACCGCTGCTGCCGCAATTGCAAAGCAAGCATCAACGCCGCTGCCAGCACCAACTATTAATCTTGGCGAAGAACTGGTTCCTGCGATGCGCCTTATCCATGAAGGATTGGAAAAGGGATATGCCATCGACACCGTACTTTCCAAAGACCTACTGCAACTGAAAGCCGATTTGCAAGCAATGGCGCAGGATGTGCAATCCACTACGACCAGCCTGCAAAATCTTGGCGCGCAGGTGGAAAGCGGGTTTGAGCGCATCGAAGAAAAGGATAAGGAACCCGTTAATGTGGTGGTGGATGCTAGCCGCGTTGAAACCGCAGCCCAGGCACTTGACCAACTTATGCGCAAACTGCAAGGCCATTCCGAACATGTGGTTGGTAAGCTGGGTGATATTACACAGCGCCTTGAAGGTACATCGGATAAACTCAGCACCATTCGACTTGATGGCAATACCGTAATTGAGGTGGTAACGCCGCCGCCTGCACCAGCAAGCCCGGTTGCCGAATTCTCGGAAAAAGCAAATCTGGATCAATTGCAACAGCAGATTGAAAACATTTCCGCAATGCTTGACCGCTTCTCATCTGATGGCACGGGCTTTATTAACCCGATGGGTGAAACAGAAACATTGACCCCAGATAAATCACGGGCGTTTATTGATACCGTCATGGCGACGATTATCCGCCTGCACCATATTGCTGAAAGCATCGAAAAAATTGGCGGTACAACCCCGCCAACCGGCAGCGATACCAGTAAGACTGGTTAAAAACTTGACCCACCACAGCAAAAGCCGTAAACAGCTTTTTCCTTTGATTAGGGACACATAGCTCAGCGGTAGAGCACTACCTTGACATGGTAGGGGTCACAGGTTCAATCCCTGTTGTGTCCACCACTTTTTTAGCGACCAATCCGTGTCTGAATACCGTGTCTGAAAAAATCGCTATCATCGGTTTGGGGTATGTAGGCTTGCCGCTCGCGCTATCGCTTGCCAAAACATTTCCTTCGACTATCGGGTTTGATATCTCTGCTGCGCGCGTTGAAGCTCTGCAAAAAGGTCACGACTGGACAGGCGAACATTCAGCACAAACGATAATAGAGGCTAAACTATCGGTAACCGCGGACGCCACGAAGCTGGAAGATGCAACCTTCTTTATTGTGACCGTTCCAACGCCAATTACCGAAGGCAAACAGCCGGATTTAAAACCACTCCTCTCTGCCTGCGCGATTATTGGCAAGGTTCTGGCAAAACGCAAAAGCACCACACCTTCTCTCAACTTGCCCGTCATCGTGTTTGAATCAACCGTGTATCCCGGCTTGACCGAGGAAATCTGTGGGCCGGAAATAGCGGCTGTCAGCGGATTAAAGCAGGGCGTAGACTTCAAGCTGGGCTATTCGCCCGAACGCATCAACCCCGGTGACCCCGTTCATACGCTGGAAAACATCACCAAAGTGATTGCCGCAGAAGATACCGCAACACTAAATCGCTTGGAGGCAGTATATGGCGCGGTTGTAAAGGCTGGCCTTCATAAAGCTCCATCCATCGCAGTTGCCGAAGCCGCAAAGGTTTTGGAAAATACGCAGCGCGATTTGAATGTGGCATTGATGAATGAGCTGGCACTGATTTGCGACCGCATGAATATCCGCACTAAAGATGTTTTGGATGCCGCGGGTACGAAGTGGAATTTTCTGCGCTTCACGCCCGGTTTGGTTGGTGGACATTGCATTGGTGTTGACCCTTATTATTTGACAACGCGCGCTGAAAAACTGGGCTACCACCCGGAAGTTATTCTTGCAGGCCGGCGCATTAATGACAGCATGGGCGCGTTCATTGCGCGTAAGCTTAGCGGATGGCTCAAGGACAATAAGGCGGAAGCTAAAGTTCCCCGCATCGGCATTCTTGGTCTGACCTTTAAGGAAAATGTGCGCGATTTACGCAATAGCCGCGTTCCTGACATTATCGAAGAATTGCGGCTGCTTGGCCTACAGCCATTCGTCTATGACCCGATGGTTGACGCACAAATGGCACATGAAGAATATGGCATAACGCTTTGTAACAAAGACGATTTAAGCAATTTGGATGCCTTGGTACTTGCGGTGCCGCATAACCAGTTCTTGAGCAATAAAAAAGAAATACTTGGCGCGCTGAACAAGGGTGCGTTGGTTATGGATATTAAATCCGTACTTAATCCAGCGGAAGTTCCACCCAGCCTTCATTATTGGAGCCTGTAATGGCTATTCTGGTAACAGGCGCCGCAGGATTTATCGGTTTTCACACGGTACAGGCACTGTTGAAGCGCGGTGAAGAAGTCATCGGCATTGATAATCTCAACACCTATTACGATGTGAATTTGAAACAGGCGCGACTTGATCAATTGTTACCGCAAAAAAATTTCCAGTTTTTTAAAATGGATGTGGCCGACAAAGCCGCCATTGCTAATTTGCCTAAAACCATTACGCACATCATTCATTTGGCAGCGCAAGCTGGCGTACGTTACTCACTTAAAAATCCCCAAGCCTATATTGATAGCAATATTACCGGCCATTTAACGATGTTGGAATTGGCACGAAATACCCCGAATTTAAAGCATTTTGTCTATGCCAGCTCATCATCAGTGTATGGCGGGAATACCAAAATCCCTTTCTCCATCAAGGATGCAGTTGAAAAGCCGGTATCACTTTATGCCGCAACCAAGCGTGCGGGCGAATTGATGGCATATAACTATGCGCACCTGTTTGGCTTTCCGGCTACGGGGCTACGTTTCTTTACCGTCTATGGCCCATGGGGTCGCCCAGATATGGCGGCATTTTTATTCACGAAGAATATTTTGGCTGGTGAGCCGATTGCTGTGTTCAATCATGGCAAGATGCAACGCGACTTTACTTATATTGACGATATTGTTGATGGAATTCTGGCAACACTAAGCAACCCATTATCTGTTACAGCAGACAACGTGCCGCATCGCGTATTCAACTTAGGCAATTCACATCCAGAAAAACTGACTGATTTCATCAGCGTTTTGGAAAGCGCGCTAGGCAAGAAAGCCATTTATGATTTTCAACCTATTCAACCGGGTGATGTACCATCAACCAGCGCAGATATCACCGAAAGCACGCAAATCCTCGGCTTTGTTCCCAAAACTGCGATAGATGAAGGAATCCCCCGCTTTGTTGCGTGGTATAAAAATTATAATAAGCTATAGTTTTTAAATGAGATTCTTATATGGCTGCCTTTCAACCTTATTTCTATTAATCATCCTGCTGGGTGGCAGTGGCGCATATCTGTTTTATCAATTGCAGAAACCAAGTGAACTAAGCGAACCAAAAACTGTAATTATCGCGCGAGGCTCCAACGCGACTGGGATTGCGCAAAAGCTGGAACAGGAAGGCATTATTAAATCCGCGCTGCTGTTCCGCATCCGCTATTTTCTGCAACATCAACCCGAATTAAAAGCAGGCGAATATATGTTCGCTCCGCATCTGACACTGGGTGAAGCTATTTCCAAGATGTCAGCAGGCGACATTGTGAAACGCAAATTCACCATCCCTGAAGGCCGCACCGTTGCCGAAATTGTACAAATTTTAAATGCCGAGCAGGGATTAAGTGGTCGGATTGAACCTTTACCTGCTGAAGGCTCCCTCCTTCCCGATACCTATCAGTTTACGTTGGGCGATGACCGCAATTCCAAAATCAAGGAAATGCAAAAGGCAATGACAGAAACTTTGATGACCGCATGGGCACAGCGTGATAGCGAAACGCCGCTAACCGGCCCTCAGCAACTTCTTACACTTGCATCGATTGTTGAAAAAGAGACTGGCATTGACGCGGAACGCCGACGTGTTGCAGGCGTATTCATCAATCGCTTGCGAAAAGGAATGATGCTTCAATCCGACCCAACCGTTACGTATGGCATTACGCTTGGCAACAGACCGCTGGGCCGTCAGTTGACAGCGAATGATTTGCGTACTCCCACCCCCTACAACACTTATACAATTCCTGCACTGCCGCCTGGCCCGATCGCTAATCCAGGTAAGGCCGCAATAATGGCCGCAGCCTTGCCTGAACGTAATGCGTATTTCTATTTTGTTGCGGATGGAACTGGCGGGCACGCATTTGCCGAAACGCTGGAAGAACACAACCGAAATGTCGCGAACTGGCATAAGATAAATAAGTAATTCGCAGAATATAATACGATGAGCAAAGAAATATACGGTTATATAAGCGTAATATTCGCGCTGCTTTCCATGTTGCCCTATATGCTTACAGTTCATAAGGGGCAAACAAAACCACATCTGTTTACATGGGTAATTTGGGCAATTCCAACAGCAGTGGTCTTTATGGGACAGCTTTCAAGCAAAGCTGGCGCAGGTGCATGGGCATCTGGGTTCACGCTATTATGCAATATCTTAATCGTCTTTCAGTCATTCAAATATGCTGATAAAAATATCACGCGCAGCGATTGGTTTTATTTTATCGGTGGACTTAGCGCCATTCCGTTATGGATTATTGCCAAGGATCCTCTTTATTCCATTATCCTATCAACCATTATTGATGTGATTGCATACGGCCCGACGGTACGCAAATCATGGAATAAACCATATGATGAAAATGTCATAACCTACATTATGTGCCCGCCAAAACATGTTTTCGCATTGCTGGCGATGCAGAATTACAGTCTGGTGAATATTATTTTTCCTTGTGCGATGATTGTTGTGAATACCACGATGTATGTTTATCTGGTTATTCGCCGCAGACAGATAGGAAAGCCAGCCGAATAAAATTAGGCACGCTTTGCCCATCCGGTTTCGCTTTGCTGCCAATAGGTCAGCGCATGGCCTAAGCCCTTATATTCTGCCCAGCGCGTGCGCGCAGCATCTACCGCGCCTTCATCCTGTTCATCAAACAACTGGCACACCAGTTCATAAGATGACAAATTTTCAGATGTTGTATTTTCCGTGAGCATCAACACGTTTGCCTTATTCGGGTTTTCATCTTTGGGCGTAAGCCAGATGGGTTGCATTTCCGCATTACCATCCTTGGCGTTGCCATGCGGTAAAAACCCGCGGTCATTATAGGTCCACAGGGTTTGCGTAAGCGCTTCCACCCGTTCGGGCGAAGATGCCATAACAACCGCCCGCCAACCGCGTTCGATTACTTTTTCAAGCAATTCTGGTAAGGCCTGTGTCAGGCTTTTCTGGCTAAGATGATAAAAGCGTATCTCAGTCATATTTTTTCACTCACTCTGCGCCCAATAAAAAAGCGGGGCGCAACCGCTAGTGAAGTTACGCTTCGTAATTATCGGTCACGAGCTTTTCAAGCAAGCGTACACCGTATGCCGTGGCACCTTTGGGGCATGCGGGCAAATCGCGCTTCGTCCATGCCATACCCGCGATATCCAGATGTGCCCATGGCACTTTTTTATCGACAAAGCGTGCAAGGAATTGTGCACCGTAAATACTGCCCGGTACGCGTTCATTCGATGCGTTTTTCATATCCGCAATATCACTGTTCAACTGACGGTCATAAGCTTCCGTCATCGGGAAGCGCCACAGCTTTTCTTCAACCGCCAAGCCTGCCTTTAGCAATTGTTGCGACAATTCGTCATTGTTGCTGAACAAGCCTGCGTGTTCGTTGCCCAGCGCCATAACAATTGCACCAGTGAGCGTTGCAAGATTGATCATGAAACGTGGCTTGAGCTTTTCCTGCGTATAGGTGAGTAAATCGCACAACACCAAACGGCCTTCTGCATCGGTGTTAATTACTTCAATCGTTTGGCCGGACATGCTTTTTACAACATCGCCCGGGCGGGTTGCTTTACCGCTTGGCATGTTTTCAACCAAACCGATTACGCCGACGGCATTTACTTTTGCTTTACGTGATGCAAGCGCGGTGATGGTACCAACCACAGCAGCAGAACCCGCCATATCGTATTTCATATCTTCCATACCGCCTGCGGGCTTTAATGAAATACCGCCGGTATCAAAGGTCACACCCTTGCCGACAAACGCTACCGGACGTTTATCCTTAGCCTTTGGGTTCCCTTTATAATGCAACACCACAACGCGCGCGTCTTTTTCACTACCCTGCGCAACGCATAGCAATGAACCCATACCAAGCTTAGTGAGCTCTTTTACGCCCAGCACTTCAACTTTTACACCCAATGTTTTGAGCTTTGAAACTTCCGCTGCATAGCTCGCAGGATAAATGACATTTGCAGGCTCACTAACCAGATTGCGGGCAAGGAATACGCCTTTATTCACGGCATCATATCGAGCGAAGGCCTTTTGCGATTGCTTTGTGTCATCAACCAGCACGGTCAGTTTTTTTAACGTGGGCAGTTTATCTTTCGGAGTTTTGGTGAAGTATTTATCAAAACGGTATGAACGCAGCGCGAAACCTTGCGCAAATTGTGCGGAAGCATTCGCTGCTTCCTTGCTGCCCACATCAATCGCGCCATAGACTTCACTGAATTTAGTAACAGGTACAGATGCAAGGCCCGCGCCACCTGCTTCCACGATACGTTGTTCGGTTAAATCTTTTTCAGCGCCAAGCCCGATGAGCACCAAACGGTCAAGCGACATTCCGGTTGGCGAAAGGAGTGTTAGAACCTCTCCCTTCTTGCCGCTGAAGTGGTGCTTCTTGGCAAGGGATGCCAGATGGCCATCACTTTTCTTGTTAAGGGATTTACCCACAGCGCCCCATTCTGGGCCTTCGGTAACGGCTAAGACAAGGCAAGCATTGGCGGGCAAGCGTGCGGGCGAAAACGAGATTTTCATTAAAAATACCTTAAGGCTGGATGGATAGAAGCAGTTTGGACTTTTGCTGCAAACCAGAATATAAAGCAACATACACCGCTGGCAAGTTACCCTTCATGAATCGCGTTAGCTTTTATCTTTTCAGGCAGATTTTACTCTCGGTACTGTTTTCGTGCCTGGCACTGACCATTGTTATCTGGTTTTCACAGTCAATTAAGCTGCTCGCCCTCGTCATTAATAATGGCGGCACATTGTGGTCATTTATTAAATTGATGCTCTTAATCCTGCCGACCTTTTTACCGCTTGTTCTTCCCCTAAGTCTTATGGTCGGCGCGCTATTCGTTTACCATCGCATGATCATGGAAAGCGAATTGGTGGTGATGCAGGCCAGCGGTATGGGTCCCATGGCGCTGACTATGCCTGCATTTTATGTGGGTGTTGTGGTTGCCTTAATCGGTTATGCGCTTTCAACCTATATTGCGCCCATCGCTAATCATGAATTGGTGCGATTGCAATACCAAATCCGCGATGACCATTCGGTGCTATTGCTACGCACCGGAAGCTTTAATGACATCAAAGAAGGATTGACCTTCTACGCCCATGAGCGTGGCCATGAAGGCCAGATGCTTGGCATTCTTATTCACGATACACGCAAGCCTGAAAAACCGGTCACGATCATGTCTGAATCCGGCGAACTTATTCACGGCGTGCATGGCCCGCAGGTGCTGGTGAAAAACGGCGTAAGACAGGATGTTGACCGCAAAACCGGCAATCTGTCGCAGCTTAGTTTCGACAGCTATATGGTCGATTTAGGGGCGTTGGACGATAATTTCAGCTCCCGCTGGCGCGAACCACGTGAACGCATGATGGATGAATTGCTTACCCCATCAGGAACAGATGCAACGCCACAAACCGCGATGCGGTTTCTTGCAGAATTCCATATGCGCCTGACCATGCCGTTTCTTGCCATCACGTTTGTGTTAATTTCGTGCATGTTTATTTTAACAGGAAGTTTTGACCGCCGTGGCATCACGCGTAAAATTATCCTGGCGGCTGCAACAGTTATTCTTCTGGAAGCGGTGATGCTTTCGGTAGTGAATATGATTGCCAAACATATATGGTTCGTGCTTGGTCTTTACCTGATTGCGTTGGTACCACTGCCGATTGCACTGCACCGCCTAGCGCAAGACAAAGTTTCGCGCCCTGTGCTCAAAACAATAGCGGCGGAGGAATAATGCAAATCCTACCCATCTATATTGGCAAGCAATATCTTAAATGGTTTCTGATTATTTTAATTGGTTTACTGAGCGTCGTATTCGTTTTTGATGCGATTGAGCTTATTCGGCGCACCAGCACCAAACCCGATGTAACTTATGGCATCGTGTTGATGATGGCGTTTTTGAACTTGCCAGATATTGGCCAGAAAATTTTGCCTTTTATTGCTTTATTTGCTGCAATGCTGACGTTGTGGCGCCTTACTCGCACGCAGGAGCTAATTATAGTGCGCGCAATCGGGGTTTCCGTATGGCAATTTTTATTCCCCGTTCTGGTGTGCACCTTTTGCCTAAGCGTTGGATATCTGTGTATTGTGAACCCACTTGGCGCACTTATGAAAAAATCTTATCAGGAATTGGAAGAACGATATATCGACCGCAGCGCATTGCTGGATTTATCCTCAGCCGGGCTTTGGTTACGCCAAAAAAATACAGATGGAAATTTCCTTCTCCATGCAGATGCGGTAACGCTTGACCCACTCACTATCAAACCACTTATTGCATTTATCTATGATAAGGATAATGCGTATCTTGGACGCATTGATGCAGAGCAAGCGGTGTTACAAAAAGGCAATTGGAAAATTACGGATGGCTGGTTCAACTGGAAAAACAAACCGCCACAGAAACTCACTGCTTATAATTTGCCAACTGAATTGACGATTGAAAAAATTCAAGAAAGCATGTCGAGCCCGAATACCATTTCATTCTGGGAATTGCCGAGCTTCATTACATCGCTCGAGGCAACGGGATTCCCCGGTACACGTCACCGGATGTTGTATTATTCATTACTGGCACAGCCTGTGTTTCTTTGTGCAATGGTCTTTTTTGCGGCTTGTTTCTCGCTTGGAATGGCGCGCCAAGGCGGCGCGTTCATCACAGCGCTGGGGGGATTATGTGTGGGAAGCTTTGCCTTTGGATTTAATGATGTAATTTATACGCTTGGCGCAAATCAAAGCTTGCCTACCTTACTAGCAGCTTTTGCAACACCGCTGATTGCGCTAAGCGCTGGCGCGACCGCCCTCCTCCACCTTGAAGACGGTTAGGCGCGCATGGATAGCATTCTTTTAAATCTGAAAATCATTGCTGCTTGTGTTTTGATTTTTCTGAGCTTTGGTATGGTTGGTGCACGCACTGCAAAATGGCTTAACATTCAAGAAAATATCACTGCCCTCAACCCATTCTACGGTTGGGCGGTTTGTATTTTATTCATGCTGGTATTAGCGCCATGGATGGCAGGCGGCGGTATGATTGCGTTCTTGCTGGTACTGTTTGCTGCTGGCTTGTTTATGTTTTCAAAAGACCGCACCATAACCAAATCATTGCCCATAACATTTTTTGCAGGACTTATTGTCTTGCTTCCGCTGTTGTATGGCCTTTGCAATTATCCCGTGCGCGAATGGGATGATATGTCCCATTGGCTGCCCAATGCACATTTCCTATTCCAATATGGACGTTTCCCTGCCGCTGGTGGACCAGTGGCCTATTCCGCATGGCCCGCTTACCCTTATGGACTTATGCTGCTGATTTCATCGGTTGGATGGATTGTTGGGCAATTCGTAGAAGTGGTTGGACCACTAGTGAATTTATTTCTACTGGTGTTGTTTGCGGGATTTTTGGGGCAGCAAATCAACCCCGACACCAAAGATAATTGGCAGAAGGTGCGTTTATTTGTTGCCATCTTCCTTGCCATCACACTTGCCAACCCTGCGCTGGATGTGACGTTATTATTTAGTGCTTACGGCGAATACACGACCGCCGTGCTGCTGGGCTTACTCGTATATGTGGGCTGGCAGTTTTGCCAAACAACAGAACGAGGATATGCCCTAAGCTTTGCGTTGCTTTCAATTGTGTTTGTGCAAATCAAACAGGCCAACATATTCATGCTGGCACTAGTTGTCGGCAGTTTGTGGGTTACCACACCAACACGCAAACTGCATGTTTTAAAAACGCTGCTGCTCAGCATGCTTCCAGCTCTACTCGTCAACGGGTTTTGGGAATTTTATAAGGCACACCACCTTGCTGGCCTTGCTTTCACCTTCAAACCGTTCCATGACTGGCAATGGTGGTTTTTGCCCGAACTGCTCAATGCGATGGGGCTGGCTGCCATTGACAAAATCGGCTTCTTTGGCGTTTTGTTTGGGCTTATGGCTTGGGGCGTGGCATCTGCACTTAAACCTGCAACGCCACTTCGCCAATTGGTGATGTGCTTTACACTCATAGCGTTGGGGCATTGGGCATTCCTGACGCTCGCCTATATCGGTAGCCGTTTTTCGGAATGGGAGATAAAAACCGCAGCATCATTCTTTCGTTATATGTCGCAATTGCAATGTGCGGCCATAATGATTGTAATTTTAAAAATCGTGGAATTTATGCGCCCACGCTATGAAGAATATCGTTTATTGCTGCGTGGTATTGGCTCATTGCTTGTGCTGGCAATCCCAGCCGCAGCGCTTATCTTTGTTACATCGAACGGGTTTGAAAAGCCGCTGCCATCTATTCAGGCGACACGCGATTATGCACGTATTATTTTTGCAAAAATGCCGCCGCAAGGGAAAGTTGGCCTGATTGGCACCAACACCAACGGCCTTGAAAACACCATGATACGCTTTGAATGGTGTTTGATGGCATCGCCTCAACATCAGCCCGAATTGACCGGCTATGTAACCCATTACACTGGCGAAAACACGCCCGAAGCGGTGAAACGCTTTGCAGAACGCTATGATGCAGTTATGGTTGCACCTCAGGATGAATTAGCCATGCAGGCCTTTGGCATGCCCAAAAATGACGACTGGGTAAGTTTGGAGCGCAAGGGTAAGGATTGGAATAAACTTTTGCCATAAATGGTTTTTAAAAAGTAATGATGATATTCAAGCTTTTAACAGTTGTGTTTTGTTTGTTCATTACCCTGCCCGTGCATGCGGAAGACACGCGCATTGTGGTAGTAGTAAATGATGAGGCGATCACCAATGCCGATGTCGAAGACCGAATGGGACTTATTTTCCTAAGCTCCGGGTTGGAGCGCAACGAAGCAAATAGCAAAAGCGTACGTGAACGCGTTATCAAGAACCTGATTGAAGAAAAGCTGCAAACGCAGGAAGCCAAGCACAGCGGCATTGATGCAACCAATGCAGAAGTCGAAACCGCAATTGCATCCATCGCCAAGCAAAATCGCATGACAGCGGATGACATGACCGCAATGCTGGCGCAGGGTAATGTTCCAAAGCAAACGCTGGTTGACCAGATTAAAGCAACGCTAATGTGGACGCGTGTTATTCAACGCCAGCTCCGCCCGCAAGTTGAAGTTGGCGATGACGAGGTCAGCGCCGTTCTGGAACGCATTAAAGCAAATGAAGGTAAGCCCGAATACCTGATGGCGGAAATTTTTCTGAATGTCGATAATCCAGCCGATGAACCTAAGGTTCAGGAACTGGCCATGAGTTTGATTGAACGCATGAAAAACGGCACGCCGTTTAACGTGATTGCGCAGCAATTCTCGAAAGGCACTGGCGCATTGAATGGCGGCGATTTGGGATGGATACAACCAGGACAGTTAGGCGGCGATATGGATAAAGCCGCGCAGGCAATCGCAGTTGGAAATGTTTCACCGCCCATTCGTATGCCAGACGGGTTTCATATTTTGGCAAAGAAACAGGAACGCATTATTAGCGCGGTTGACCCACGCGCGATTGAAGTGCACATGCGCCAAGCCAATTTTGCATTACAAGGCCGCACTATGGCTAGCGTACAAGGCGAAATTGACCGCTTCCGGCAAAGCGTTGCATCATGCAGTGCGCTTACCTCACGTATTGGCCAATATCAAGATTGGACAACAGCCGATTTAGGCGAAAAACGGATTGGCGAATTGCCACCCTGGCTTGCCAAATTGGCGCAAAGCCTGCCCTTGAATGAACCCAGCACAGCGATGGAAAAGAATGGCTATGCCATTTTACTATATGTATGCGAACGCAATGATAGCGGAGCTGACCGTAACACCATCCTCGCATCATTAGGCAATGAAAAGCTGGAATTACAGGCGCGCCGCCTGCTGCGTGATTTGCAACGCTCTGCCTCTATTGAAATGCGTGAATGATGTTTGACCAGATAAAAGCATTCTTTAAACCAAAACCTCTAGCGCCATCAAACCAGAAACCCATCAGCGTCAGCATGGGTGAGCCTGCTGGTATTGGCGCTGAAGTGTTGTTCAAAAGCTGGCTTGCTCGGCGCAACACGCACATCCCGCCATTCTTCTTGGTCGGTGACCCTGAATTCACCGATGCACAAGCCAAGGCCCTGAACATGTTTGTGCCCGTTGAGAAAATCGAGCATCCATCACAGGCCAATGCTGTATTCAACCGCGCGCTACCCGTTTATCCTTTGGAATTGGAGACGGAAGTAAAACCCGGCATAGCCGACCCCGCCAATGCGGGCGCGGTATTAGACAGCATCAAAATCGCAACCAAGTTCGTGATGGATGGAGATGCCAGCGCAATCGTCACGTTGCCCATTCATAAAAGCACACTCTATCAATCCGGATTTGGTTTTGCGGGGCATACGGAATACCTGACAAGCCTGTGCAATACGACAAAAGCCACGGTGATGATGCTGGAAATTGATACGTTGCGCGTGGCGCTTTCCACCATTCATGTGTCCCTCAAAGATGCGATAGATAAAATCACCACCAGTTTGATTGTAAACCAAACGCTTACCGTTGAGCGTTCATTACGCCACATGTTTGGCATTGCCAAACCGCGCATTGCGATTGCCGCATTGAACCCGCATGCGGGGGAACACGGCGCGATGGGTCTTGAAGAAATTGAAATTATTATACCCGCGATTGAGCAGTTGCGCGAGCGAGGCATTGATATATCTGGCCCGCATCCAGCGGACACCATGTTTCACAAAAACGCGCGCGCGCAGTACGACTGCGCGATATGCCTTTATCATGACCAAGGACTTATTCCCATAAAAACACTAGATTTTCATGGCGGCGTGAATATCACGCTGGGCTTGCCGATTGTACGCACATCACCCGACCATGGCACAGCATTTGATATAGCTGGGAAAGGCGTTGCCGACCCCGCAAGCCTTATCGCAGCATTAAAACGCGCGGAAGGGTTGGCGATTGCACGCGCAGCTTATAAAACCGTAAAAGCATGAGTAAAGAACAGCCGCCCCTTCGTGAAGTTATTGCCAAGCATGATTTGAAGGCAAAAAAAAGTCTGGGCCAGCATTTCCTGCTCGATTTGAATTTAACGCGGCGGCTTGTACGCGAAGCAGGAAATTTAACTGGTATCACTGCAATTGAAATCGGGCCAGGTCCCGGCGGATTAACCCGCGCATTGATTGAAAGCCCTGCCAAACATATTATTGCGATTGAACGCGACGACAGGTTTATCGACGCATTACAGCCACTGGTAGATGATACAGATGGCCGCCTGCGCATCATCAACGCAGATGCACTGGAAATTGACCCTGTGGAGATAACGCCAGCGCCGCGCGCAGTCCTTGCCAATCTTCCCTATAACATTGGGACATTGTTATTGGTGAATTGGCTGCACCGTGCACAAGAATACGAATTCATGGCACTGATGTTCCAAAAGGAAGTTGCAGAACGTATTACCGCAAAAATTGGTAGCAAAGCCTATGGACGGCTAAGTGTCCTGTGCCAATATTGCTGCGATGTGGAATATGCTTTTACCATTCCCGCACGCGCCTTTACCCCGCCGCCTAAAATTGATAGTGCGGTTGTGGTATTGCGGCCAAAGAAAACCAAATACCCCGTCAGCATCGAAGCATTTGAAAATGTTACAAAGGAAGCATTTGGCCAACGCCGCAAAATGCTGCGCAGTATTTTCAAAGGCCAATTGACGGATGATCATTTTGCCAAAGCAAAAATCAAACCCGAAGCACGGGCAGAGGAATTAAGCGTCGATGATTTTGTGAGGCTGACCAAGATAATAACGTAGTTTTTTTGCGTTAACCATAATTGTTTATATGTCATTTACCGTCCGCATTTAGAATACGCTGACCTAATATATAGGCAGTGTATGAGCAAAGAATATCAATGCATTGTCGATGCAGCAAAAATCGTTGGCTTTAATATGCCAGCGATGATGGCAGGAACACATGCAGACATTCAATCCTTTCCACAACAAGGTGAAACTGTTGCCAAGGGAACCTATCTTGGCACGGATGGCTTGCAGCATGAGATGGTTGCACGTGAAGTGCCTTCTTCAATTCCTGGCGCATCGCCGCAATATTTTGCAGGAACCAACGTCCGTAATTCTGCTGGCGGATTAGTTCGGTCATCAGATTCGATGATTAACAACAATGCCGCGCTTCAAAAACTAATCAGCTGCATTCCGACAGGATAACTTATAGGCCATCTTGTAAGCGCTTGACGAAATCCGATAAGCCTTCCTGACGGCGGCGTTTTAAACGCTCGCTTTCCAAAATTGAACGCACCTTGGCGACTGATTCAGAAATATCGTTATTTACAATCACATAATCATATTCAGCCCAATGGCTCATTTCATCCGCGGCTTTGGCCATGCGGCTTTTAATCTCCGCATCTTCATCTTGCGCACGCGCAATCAAACGGCGCTCCAGTTCCTTGGAGGATGGCGGAAGGATAAACACGCTGACCAAATCTTCGCGCGCTTTTTCTTTAAGCTGCTGTGTGCCTTGCCAATCAATATCGAACAATACATCACCACCGGCATGAAGCGTTAAATCAACCGGTTCCTTGGGCGTGCCATACATATTGCCAAATACCTGCGCATATTCCAGAAACTGCCCGCGATTGATCATCAGATTGAAGTCTTCCTGCGTGGTGAAATGATAATCCACCCCCGCCACTTCACCGGGACGCTTTTTGCGCGTGGTGCAAGAAATAGACATGTTCACGTTAGGGTCGGATTGCAGAATGGCGCGACTGATGGTGGTCTTTCCTGCGCCCGAAGGAGATGAAAGGACCAGCATTAAACCGCGGCGCTTGATTTCGCCGAAAGAATAGGTTGATGTCATGGCATCTTTCATAACGCGTTTAGGGCGGTCATGCAATTACCACAACATATCGTTATTACTGGCGCATCCAGCGGTATTGGCGAATCTCTTGCCCGGGCCTATGCACGCGCCGGCATCCGCATCGGGCTATTGGGGCGACGCAAAGACAAGCTTGATGCGATTGCTGCATCACTTGCCAGCACCGGCGCGCAAATTTGGGTTGGCGTTGTTGATGTAACGCAGCAGGATAATTTAAAAGCAATGCTGATAAAGGCCGATGAGGAAAAACCGATTGATTTGCTCATTGCAAATGCCGGAATTTCTGCCGGAACATTTGGCGCAGGCGAAAGCGAACAGCAAGCACGCGCTATTTTTGGAACAAACCTGGATGGTGTTTTAAACACCATCCACCCCATCATCCCCCGCATGCAAAATCGCCGCAGCGGACAAATTGCCATTATGGCTTCGCTTGCTGGCTTTCGTGGCTTTCCCAGTGCACCTGCCTACTGTGCAAGTAAAGCAGCAGTGCGGTTATATGGCGAAGCATTACGCGGTGAATACGCCAAATGGGGCATCAAAATAAATGTAATTTGCCCCGGTTATATCGAAACGCCAATGACGGCTGTGAACGACTTCCCCATGCCGTTTATGATGGATGCGACAAAAGCTGCCCACATTATCGTGAAGGGGTTGGCGCGTAATGAAGCGCGGATTGCATTCCCGTGGCCCACGGCATTTGCTGCATGGCTACTGGGCGTATTGCCGCCTAGCTGGACAGATCCGCTCCTGACGAAACTGCCAAAAAAACCAGCATTCAAGCAATAACACCGAGCGAATGATCGCACGCTTGCGCAAGCCCTGAAGCCTGTCTATAAAGCACCCACATAATTATAGTTCTTCCGGAGTTACTCATGGCTATCCAACGTACATTTTCAATCATCAAACCTGACGCAACCAAACGCAACCTCACCGGCAAAATTGCCGCGAAGTTTGAAGAAGCAGGCCTGCGTATTATCGCAAGCAAACGCATTCATATGACCAAAGCGCAAGCCGAAGCATTTTACGGCGTTCACAAGGCACGCCCATTTTTCAACGATCTGTGCAGCTTCATGATTTCCGGCCCAGTAGTAGTGCAGGTTTTGGAAGGTGAAAATGCCGTTGCCAAGAACCGTGACATCATGGGCGCAACCAACCCAGCAAACGCTGCCCCAGGCACCATCCGTAAGGAATTTGCTGAATCGATTGAAGCCAATTCCGTTCACGGTTCGGATAGCGAAGAAAATGCAGCAATTGAAATTGCATACTTCTTTAGCGGCATTGAACTCGTTGGATAATTCACTCGTATAATTTACAGGGCATGATTGAAAACTCAGTCGCATCGGTTGTAGATGTTTCACGCAAAAGCGCGTGGGCTGTAGTTTTATTTTACCTCCTGCTGGTTGTAGGTGCCGGTTTTTACGTCAGTAATCATTTTAAAATGAATACTGACGTGACTAGCTTGCTGGATAGCAAGGTAGATTGGCGCCAGCGCGAAATTGCGTTTTCAAAAGCATTCCCGCAGCGCGATGATTTGTTGGCTATCGTAATTGATGGCAAAGACAGCGTTAGCACGCAGATCGCTGGAGAAGAAATTGCAGCAGCGCTGCGTGCAAAGCCCGAACTATTCAAGACTGTGCGTGGTCTGGACGCGAATGCGTTCTTTGAAAAAAACGGCTTCCTGTTCGTCTCTGAAGAACCGTTATCCATGATACTGGAACAAATGACGAAAGCACAGCCTTTGCTGGCAACGCTGGCCGCTGATCCGTCGCTGCGTGGCGTATTCGGGCTGCTTGATTTGACGCTGATGGGCATTTCGGCAGGACAAGCCAGTAAAGAAGATATTGCGCCGCTGCTTCGACGGCTGCATCTATCCATGCAGAAATCATTAGCCGAGCCAACGAATGCAAATGCATGGCGTTATTTCATGGCCGGTGAACAAGCCAGCAAATTTGAATTACGCCGTTTTGTGCTTACACAGCCTGTTCTTGATTACGCGGCACTAGCACCAGGAGAAAACGCGACGAATTACATCCGCGCCTTTATTGCCGAACATGATTTGCAAAGAAAGTATGACTTAACTATCCGCATCACCGGGCCTGTTGCACTGTCAGATGAGGAATTTTCGAGCATTTCCGAAGGTATGGGATGGGCGCTGGTTGCATCCTTTGCGCTGATTTGCCTGCTGCTGTTTATGGCGCTGCGTTCATGGCGGTTGATTGTTCCGATTTTTATTGTGCTGGTTTCAGGGCTAATCATTACCACCGCCTTTGCATTACTGACCGTTGGGTCACTTAATCTTATCTCCGTTGCTTTTGCTGTTATGTTTACAGGCATTGCGGTTGATTTTGGCATTCAGTTTGGGGTGCGTTATCGCGATGTGCGTTTTCATATCCCTGATTTAGCTGGCGCGATGAAACGCACGGGATGGGTAGTTGCTGTGCCGTTGTTATTGGCGGCATTAAGCACTGCAGCAGGATTTTTATCATTCACCCCTACATCGTATCGTGGTGTTGCAGAATTGGGATTGATTGCAGGTAGCGGAATGCTGATTGCCTTCGCACTGAACATTACCCTTCTTCCTGCCCTGCTCCATTTCATCAAACCCGGCGCTGAAGCCGAAGCCATGGGGTATAAATGGGCAGCGCCCAGCGATGCGTTTTTGGAACGCCATCGCCGTGAAATCTTACTGGCTTTTGCCGTATTATTTGTTATTGCAGTTACTGCATGCGCATTTTTGCGGTTTGATTTTGATCCGCTGAATTTAAAAAATCCGAAAACAGAATCCGTTTCAACCGCGTTGGAGCTGCTGAAAGACCCTGATACTAATTCCTATACCGTTGATATTTTAAGTAAGGATTTGGCAAGCGCAGATGCGCTTGCAGAGCAATTGCGCGCTATTCCCGAAGTCATGAGCGCTATGACAATCAATTCTTTTCTTCCTGAAAAGCAGGCTGAAAAAATTGCACTTATTCAGGATACTGCCAATTTGTTTGCTGTACCGCTCAACCCCACTGAAGTTAAGCCAGACCCTGATGCGGCCGAATTGAAGCGTGTTGCAGCAGAGTTTGCGGTGAAGCTTAGCGCGCATCCTGATTTGGGGCCTGATGCTGCCGCAGTCATAGCGGACTTGAAACAACTTCTGACCCTCGATGATACGAAGGTCATGACAATCCACACCATCTTCAAGGCAACCATGCAGCACATGCTGGATGATGTTAGATCTCGCCTCGCGCAGAAACCTGTAACGGTTGACGACATGCCTGATGTTTTGAAAAACGAATGGCTAACCAGCGATGGCCGCGCGCGCATTGAAGTGAAGCCCAATGGCGATGTTCGCGATGAAGACAATCTGGTCCGATTCTATAACGCGATTAAAAAAATTGCTCCTGAAGCAACGGGAGCGCCTATTTCTATCCAAGAATCAGCCAACACCATCAAACGCGCCTTTGTGGAGGCGGCGGTTTATTCCATCGCCATGATCTTCTTCCTCCTGTGGATAGTGTTGCAAAAAATCCGTGATACCCTGTTTGTTCTTGCCCCGTTGGTGCTTGCTTCAGTGCTGACTTTAGGTACAGCTTCGCTGATCCATCTGCCTATTAATTTTGCAAATATCATCGCCTTACCCTTATTACTTGGGCTTGGCGTGTCATACTCTATCTACTTTGTAGTGTATTGGCGGCAGGGAAATGACCAGCCACTGCAGTCGAGCATGGCCAAAGCGGTACTGTTCAGCGCTGCAACAGCCCTTGTGGCTTTTGGGTCACTCTCGGTTTCAAATCATCCCGGAACTGCGTCAATGGGACTTTTATTAACGCTGTCGTTGTTTTACGTATTGTTTACGACTTTATTCTTTTTGCCAGTCTTGCTAGGTAAATCGTCTAAATAGTTAAAATGTTGTACAACGGTAATCCCTCGCTAACTTCTTTCTGCCACATTTGCTCATCACCACCTGACTACTTCTCGTTTTCAAACTTCGAATTCTAAGGCTGCACACAATGTCTTCAAAAATTCTCGCTTCTCTTGCCGCATTACTTTTGCTTGCGAGCTTATCAGCTTGCGCAACTGCGCCAACCGATCCTGCTGAACGTGCAGAATTCGAACGCAACAATGATCCTTTGGAACCAATGAACCGCACGATTTTTGAGTTCAATCAGGTTCTTGACCGCATCCTGCTGAAGCCAGCAGCACAAGCTTACCGTTATGTAGTACCCGATTTCGCTCGCGACATCGTTGGCAACGTACTTTACAACTCCGGCGAACCTGTTCGTATGGCAAACGCGCTGTTGCAAGGCCGTGCAACTGATGCTGGTAAAATCTTCAACCGCTTCCTCGTAAACTCAACCGCAGGTCTTGGCGGTATGATTGATATGGGTTCGGAAAGCGACCTGAAACCCGTTGCAGCTGACTTTGGTCAAACCCTGCACGTTTGGGGCGCGCCAGAAGGCCCATACCTTGTATTGCCTATCCTTGGCCCATCTAACCCACGTGATGCTGTTGGTTTTGCGGTTGACGCTGCGGCACAGCCTTGGGGCTACATTGCAGATGGTTACGGCGGTACGGCAACTGGCGTACGCTACACCATCGCCAACACAGGTGCTTATGCGCTGGATAAACGCACCAAGTACCTTGATGCTCTTGATGCTTTGGAAAAAGGCTCGTTGGATTTCTACGCACAACTGCGCAGCGTGAGCCGTCAACATCGTCAAGCTGAATTGGGTATTGCCCCAACGAACAACGAAGCTGAATACGGTGATGCACCAGCGCCTGCGAAGAAGAAATACAAGAAACGCAAAGCAAAGGCCGCTGCACCAGCCGCAGCTCCAGCAGCAACCGCACCAGCGGCACCTGCTAAGCACTAATCAAGTAATTTAAACCATTGTTCAACGGCATTGAGCTCAAACTCAATGCCGTTTCTACGTGCGATGAGTTCAATGTCGGTGCCCCATTTTTCAATTTGGTAGGTACTTTCGACCTCGGCGGCTTCAAATACATCAGCTGCCGTGAACTCTTTTTCCTGCATGCCCAGCGCCAGCACGA
>JANRLI010000021.1 GCA_033762625.1 Alphaproteobacteria bacterium | reverse complement strand
TTGCGACCCTGCCGATATTTAATGTGGGCCGTGATACCGGTGCACGGTGCGTTCCGGGTTCGAGTATATAACATGTTGCAGTTGAGACGTTTGCGCCAGCGTATTGCAAAAAATCCACGTACGGCAATCGGTTTGACCCTTGTAGGTATGGCATCGCTTTATGCCGTCACACGCGGCGGTGATAACGATTACTGCCATGAATTTCCGGCAACCGCATATCCTGGATATGTGCTCATGGCAAATGTCACAAATCCAAATCCTACAACACTAAAGCAAGTTGCTGCGTCTTTGCAGGAAAGCCTAAATGCTACGCTTGAAAAAGCGATGGGATATGACAACAGCATTCTTCGGGATCAAAAAACCGGAGACATAATTGGGCGTGTTGCAGGCCGAACAATTGTTCCATTTCCATTTACCGAAGTAGATGCCAAGCGTTTGCCTAATCGGGGTAAAATGTTTTTTCTAATTGGTCCTGAAAATCGCCAAACACAAATAGTCGTGAGCGAAACCGCGCGCTTTGTGGTGGCAGAAGATCTCAGTAAAATTACGATTGACGGAAAAGAAATTCCTACGCCGCGCTTACCGGCAATTGGCCAGCGTGTATTGCGTGATCATCAGCGCATTGAAGATGTGATTGTTCTTCCAATTGTTTATTTGGCAAAGGGTGCGTTATTTGTCTGCCGCCCTGATATTCCAAGGCCACGAAATATCCTCATCGATAAATCAATATAGCGATTAATATAGACCGCCAGTACCAACATCAGAACCCGGGGGGCGTTCCTGCTGCGCGGGAGGCAATACAGGCGCCAACGGGTCAACACCGCGGGGCATAGTCCCGGTACCGGGAATTAAATTTCCATCTTCATCAAATTGCGGTTCATCCATTGGCATGGGGTCGCTGCCACCCAGCACGGTCGTTTGTGCGCTTTCAGGGTCAGTGCCAACAAGGAATGGTTCGTAAATAGCTTCTTCGCCACTCATTGCACGTTTGCCTGTATAGGGGTCAACGCGAACCAATTGCACACCGGGCGGAACGCGGAAGGGCATATCCGGTTTATCTGCAAGTGCCTTTTCCATGAATTCTTTGAAAATCGGCAATGACATGGTACCGCCGGTTTCCTTTTCGCCAAGCGGGGTGGGGTCGTCATACCCGACAAACACGCCTGCGGCTAGATTGGGAGAGAACCCGACAAACCACAAATCTTTGCTGTCATTGGTCGTGCCAGTTTTACCAGCCAATGTTTTGCCCAGTGAACGCAGTGATGCCGCCGTACCGCGCGTGGCAACGCCTTCCAATAACGAAACAATCTGGTAGGTCGTGCGCGGGTCATTCACTTGCTCGCGCGTATCGGGCAAATCTGGGACTGTTGCTTTATCATTCCAAACTACATTTGCGCAGCCATCACAGGGGCGGCGGTCATGCTTCCAAATCGTCTTGCCTTCATTATCTTGAATGCGGTCAATAAAGCTGGGAAGGATTTTTTTACCACCATTCACCAGCATGGCGTATGCGGTTGTCAAGCGCAGCAAGCTGGTTTCCTTCGCGCCAAGCGCAAAGGAAAGATAAGGCGGCATATCATCGACAATGCCGAATTTCTTTGCATATTCTATAACCTTCTCCATGCCAATTTGCTGTGCCAAACGCACGGTCACAATGTTACGTGATTTTTCCAGTGCGCGGCGCATGGTCATCACGCCCATATAATCGCCGTCAAAATTTTGTGGCTCCCAAATGGGCATGCCTGCGCCTTGCGATGCTTGTAATGGCGCGTCATTAATCAGGCTGGATGGGGTAAAGCCATTATCAAGGGCGGCCAGATAAACGAAAGGTTTGAACGACGAACCTTCCTGACGCATCGCTTGCGTTGCACGATTAAACGAACTTAACCGTGCACTAAACCCGCCAACCAACGCCAGTACGCGGCCCGTATGCGGGTCAACCGCAACGAACGCACCTTGGATTTTTGGAACCTGCATTAAGCGGTAAAGCGGGGAAGATGGTTTGACTTCAACTTTCTTCTCGTCCCCATCCTTATTTTTAGCGTCTTTTTTCTTGTCGTCAGATTTTTCAAGCTCATCAACCAGTACAACATCGCCAACGCTTACCACATCCGCAACGCGGCGCGGGGCGGGGCCATAATGCTTGTCTTTATATTGCGGGCGTGCCCAGCGCATGTTGTTAAACGGCAATAAGCCACGTCCACCGCCTTCAAAACCCAATAATGCCTGATCGTCGCGCACTTCCAATACGACGCCCATTTTCCAGTCTTCACCACCGGGTGGAACTTCCACCGCTTCCAATTGCCGTGACCAATCGGTCATGTTGGCGAATTTGGTAACAGGTCCACGATATCCGGTGCGGCTTTGGTCAAAATTAATTAGCGCACGGCGCAGCGCGTTATCAGCAATGATTTGCAATTTGGGGTCAAGGCTGGTGCGCACCGCATAGCCATCTTTCAAAACGCTGGTGCTGCCATATGCATCCACTAATTCGCGGCGAACTTCTTCGGCATAATATTCGGCGCGTACGTTTTCGTTCTCGCCACGACCGCGCATTTCCAAACGCTCACCCATCGCCAGCTTGGCATCACCTTCACTGATTTTGCCGTCATCGCGCATGCGGGATATTACCCAGTTACGGCGTTCCAGTGCGCGCTGCGCATCTTTAATCGGATGATAATTGTTTGGCGCTTTTGGTAATGCGCCTAAATAAGCGGCTTCCGCAATCGTCAATTCATCCAATGATTTGTTAAAGTAGTTCAGCGCAGCAGCTGCAACACCATACGAATGCTGGCCTAAAAATATCTGGTTCAAATATATTTCAAGAATGCGGTCTTTGCTTAAAACACTTTCAATACGGAATGCCAAAATCGCTTCTTTGATTTTTCGCGCAAAAGTGACTTCATTGCCGAGCAACATATTTTTTGCCACTTGCTGGGTGATGGTCGATGCACCCATGGGGCGCTTGGCGCCTATGCTTTGAAGGTTGCTTAAAATCGCACGTCCAATCCCGAAAATATCAACGCCGGGATGGGTATAAAAATCTTTATCTTCTGCGGAAAGAAAAGCATCCTTTACGCGCTGTGGGATGTCTTTAATAGGTATGAAGATGCGCTGCTCTGCCGCAAAGGTTGCAAGCAGGCGGCCGTCACCAGCATAAACGCGGGACAAAATGGCAGGCTCATAGTTCTTGAGAACCTGAAAATCAGGCAGGTTTTTGCTGAATTGGTGTAATACATAGAACCCGGATCCGATGCCCAGCATGACCAAAAGCACCGAAACGGAAAAAAGCCATGATATAAAGCGCATAAGCTGGATTTTTCTTAAATGTTAAGGTATCGGATTTGATTCCGAGTGCTGTGGGCTGATTTAACTAGCATTTTAGGCAGCAGAAAGGCAAAGCAGAATTCTTATTGCTAAATCCTTTAACCTCTGACTATGATAGAGGCGCGATGGTTACCAAGGTCGCGCATGTAATGACCCTCTTTCTTTGTTCATTCATGCTTTGCCGTTTTGTTTATTCACAGAATACTTCGTTGAAGTAAAAGCTTTTTCAGTTGTTCTGTGGATTTTTTGGCAGTTTTGCCTTGGTAATTTTTTTAACAGTTTTGCCTTTATGCGCATGGTTTCAGCTTTTTCTCCTGAACCTTAGCCAGACAAGGCAATGTTTGGGTGCGCCGCGCCTGATGTTTTGTTCTATCGCCAAAACGAAGGATGCTGGCTTGTCGCCCAAGGGGTCTTTTATTGATCCACCTGCGCTTATTATTTTAGCGCGATAAGTGGCAGATAAAAGTTCCCGTCAGGGAGTAAACTATGGCTAAACGTATGCTAATCGACGCAACCCATCCGGAACAAACCCGGGTAGCGGTTGTTGATGGTCAACGCCTTCTGGAATTTGATTTTGAATCCACAGCGCGCAAGCAATTAAAAGGTAACATCTACCTCGCAAAGGTTATCCGCATCGAGCCATCGTTGCAGGCAGCATTTGTGGAATATGGCGGTAACCGCCACGGGTTTCTGGCTTTTTCAGAAATTCATCACGATTACTATCGCATTCCTATGGCGGATCGTCAGGCATTGGAAGATGCTATGGCCGACGCCCCGCAAGGCGCGGGTGACATCGATCAACCTTTTTCATCGGAAGATGTGTCCGATGATATGAATGCCCCCTTTAATGACGAGGAAGTGTCGGAAGACCACATTTCCCATTCTGCGTTGCCTCCAGCGGTAAGTTTGTCATCCGGTAATTTGAACGAGCCGATGCTCGACCCATTCTCTCAAGAAAGCCAGTTTTCTGGAGAAAGCCAGTTCACCGCCGAAGGTGAATATGAACCCGAAGGCGAACAGCAGATTTCCGGTTATATCCAACCTGTTGGCGAAATTGTGGGTGGCGATATCATCGAAGGCGATGTGATTGCGCCCGTAGAAGCATTGAACGATGGCGGCGAAGCTGAAATCCCGTTTGAAAATGTGGGCGGCGATGAAGTTGAAGGCCATCGTGAACAACGACGTCATCGTTTTATCCGCCGTTATAAAATTCAAGAAGTAATCAAGCGCGGACAGATTATGCTCATTCAGGTTGTGAAGGAAGAACGCGGCAATAAAGGCGCTGCGCTTACAACCTACATCTCGCTTGCTGGCCGCTACTGCGTTTTAATGCCCAACACCGATAAGGGTGGCGGTATTTCACGCAAGATTACCAGCATGCAAGATCGCCGCCGCATGAAGGATTTGCTGGAAGATTTGGATACGCCCGATGGCATGGCGGTTATTCTGCGCACCGCAGGGATGGAGCGCAGCAAGATTGAAGTCCGGCGCGATTTGGAATATCTGCTGCGTTTATGGGACAGTATTCGTGAATTGACGCTTAAATCAGTCGCGCCAAGTCTGGTCTATGAAGAAGCCGATTTGATCAAGCGCGCTATCCGCGATTTATACACGCCAGACATTGATAATATTTTGGTCGAAGGCGAAGACGGTTATCAAAAAGCGCGTGATTTTATGCGCATGTTGATGCCAAGCCATTCACGGCGTGTACATAACTACCGCGAAAACATCATCCCGTTATTCTTCCGCTATCAGGTGGAGGCGCAAATCAATGCGCTTCATTCGCCAGTCGTGACGCTACGCTCCGGCGGATACATTGTCATCAACCAAACCGAAGCCTTGGTTGCAATTGACGTTAACTCGGGCCGCTCCACACGCGAACGCAATATCGAAGAAACCGCCTACCGCACCAATATGGAAGCATCGGAAGAAGTTGCGCGTCAGCTTCGCCTGCGCGACTTGGCAGGCCTTATCGTTATCGATTTCATCGACATGGAAGATGGTCGCAATAACGCTGCCGTTGAACGCCGTCTCAAAGAAGCGATGCGCCATGACCGCGCGCGATTGCAAATTGGCCGCATTTCCCATTTTGGATTGATGGAACTATCGCGTCAGCGGTTGCGTCCGTCCTTACTTGATTTGAATTTTGAAAAATGCCCGCATTGCCACGGCACGGGTCATATCCGTCTTGTTGAATCTTCGGCCTTGCTTGCATTACATGCCATGGAAGAAGAGGGTATCCGCCAAACCGCTGCGGAAATCATCATTTCCATGCCATCGAATGTGTCGCTCTACATCATGAACAACAAACGTGAAGCGATGGCGAGCATTGAAAAACGCTATAACTTCACCATTAACATTCGTCCGCGCGAAGATGTCATTCCGCCCGAATTCCCCATCGAACGTATCCGCACCAAGAAGCAGAACGAGCAATTGCCAATCAATCAAATGATGAATGAAAAGCAGATGTTCGCCGATATGGACCGCGATATGGGGCTTGATGGCGATGCGCAGGAAAATCTTGGCTCGATGGAATCAGACTTTTTACCAGCCGATGGCGATGGAATAGCTGCGCGTGAAGGTTTTGACCGTTTTGCCGAAGCTCAGCCAAATGATAATGGCAGTTCATTCGAAAACGGCGGCGCAGCAGGAACTAGCGAAGAACGTCGTTCAGGCCGCAGACGTGGTCGTCGTGGTGGTCGCAACCGTCGTAACCGTTTCCGTGATGGTGACAACAGAAACCGCGATAACTTTAATCCGCAGCAACCGCAATTCGCTGAAGATGGCGACGGTACAGGCGAGATAAACGGGAACGTCGCACCGCCAGTAATTGGCGTTGAAGGTGAGGGCGGGCAGGAATTCCGTCAACAGCGTGAAGGCGGTAACCGCGATGGTCATCACCGCCGCGATGGCAACCGTGACCGTAATCGTAACCGCGATAACCGCCACCGTGACCGTAATCGTGATGGGCGCAGTCGTGACGGCCAACCGCGCGATGGCAATCGTGATTTCCGTGATAACCATAACCAGCAGCGCAATAACGAAGGCCGTCGTTTCGAAAATCGAACCAGCGAAAATCAGGGTAATTACAACCCCAACAATCGCGGCGCCCAACAACAGCAGCCACATGTTCCAGTAAGCGTGTTTGAACTCGACACAACACCCCGTGAACCTGCGCGCGAGAATAAGCCCCAACAGGCTGAAAACACCAATGCGCAGCCCGAAGTCAAGAAAACCGGCTGGTGGCAACGTCTAACGGGTGCTTCGTAAACTGGAATGTCCTTAGTTTGGCGCATTTTTAACAAAATGTTCAGACAAGGTATGAAAGAACGGGGTACACCTCATTCTTTTTTTGCGAAGTGCATGCAGCGTTTTGTTTCTATATTTTTTTTGCTTATCGCGGCAGTGGGTTTTGCTGCGCCTGTCTATGCCGAGAAGCCTAACTTCAGCGTCATCCGCGACGTCGAAATTGAAAACACACTGAAAGAATACGGTACACCAATCTGGCAGGCCGCAGGTATCGACCCTGACAGCGTGCACGTGATTATTATCAATGACCCCACGCTGAATGCATTCGTCGCTGGCGGGCAAAATATTTTCTTCCATACAGGGTTGTTGCAGGCAACCGATAATCCCGAGCAGCTTATCGGTATTATTGCCCACGAAACCGGCCATATTTCCGGTGGGCACTTGGTGCGCGGTAATTCTGCGATGAAAGATGCTTCTGCTGAAGCAATTCTTAGCATGGTGCTTGGCACGGCTGCTGCTGTACTAAGCGGTGATCCCGGCGCAGGCGCAGCGGTGATTACCGGCGGACAATCGATCGCCCAGCGTTCGATATTGTCATTCAGCCGCGCGCAGGAATCCTCAGCAGATGCTGCGGGCATGCGTTTTCTTGATGGCGCAAAGCTTACATCCAAGGGCTTAAGTGAATTTCTTGGCAAACTTTCTTCGCAGGAAGGTTTATCAGTTGATCGACAAGCTCAATACACGCGAACCCACCCTTTGACGCAGGATCGTATTGACGCCGTGCGTTATCATGTAGAGCAATCGCCCTACAGCAACAATAAAGCCAGCGCGCATTTCTATGATTTGCATGACCGGATGAAGGCAAAATTGCTTGGCTATTTGAAACCTGAATCCGCATTGCTGCGCTATGCCGAAAAGGACAGCCGTTTATCCGCACGCTATGCGCGCGCAATCGCGCATTACCGCAAGGGGGATGTCGATAAAGCCGAGAAAGGTATGACGGAGCTGATAAAAACAGAACCAAACAATCCATACTTTTATGAACTGATGGGCCAAATTTTATTTGAAAACAGCCGCGTTGATGAGGCGATTACCTATTACAAACGAGCGGTAGATTTAAAACCAGATGCAGGTCTTATCGAAGCTTCGTATGGTCACGCATTACTGGAAGCACAAAATACCCGCACCGTTGACGAAGCTATCGAACGCCTCAATCAATCCCTTAAGACCGAACCCCGGGAGTCATCCACATGGCGTTATCTGGCAACCGCTTGGGGCCGTAAAAACGATGAGGGTATGGTTGCGTATTGCCTCGCGGAGGAGGCGGTTAGTAAGGGGGATATCGGTTCGGCGCATAAATGGGCAGAACGTGCCTTAAAATTGCTTCCAAAACGCTCTACTTATGTCATAAGGGCGCAGGATATTAAGCAAACCCGAAACGATGATGATGAATAGCGCCAGATAGCATTAGGGTGGCAGGTTAATGCTTCCTTAACGCAAATCCGGTTATACGGATTGTTCTGAATCTTCAATACGGTGAGGGGGTTGTTTTTATAGCCTTTTCACACCACATTACTAAGACCCATATAATTACTCGGCCACACCCCTAGGAGAACGAACATATGATGCGCAATTTACTCGGAGCTTTGGTGCTCACGGCAGCTTTAATCTCTGGTGCGGCACACGCCGCAGAAGCGCCTGCAGCCGATTTTACTGACAAGCAAAAAGAACAGATCGAAGCAATTGTCAAAAATCTACTGACCAATAAAGATCCTGAAATTGTGCTCAATGCAGCAAAAGAATTCCAAAAGAAGCAAGATGCTGAAAATAGCAAAAAGGCTACCGAAGCGCTTGGCAAGAACAAAGACAAATTATTCAACAATGCAGCAGACCCGTTCTTTGGCAACGAAAAGGGCGATGTGGTTTTGGTTGAATTCTTCGATTACAACTGCGGCTATTGCAAAAAGGCTGCAGAACCCATCCGAAAGCTGATTGAAAATGACAAAAAAGTTAAAGTTGTGATGAAAGAATACCCAATCTTGGCTGAAAGCTCACGCGTTGCCGCACGCGCTGCATTCGCTGCAATCAAGCAAAAGAAATACACCGAACTGCATAACGCGCTTATGGAAAACAAAGGCGCATTAAGCGAAGACAGCATCATGGAAATGGCTGTTAAGGTTGGTATTGATAAGGAAAAGCTGAAGAAGGATATGGAATCACCAGAAACCGCAGCGTATCTGCAATCCACCTCCGAGTTGGGCCGTGAAATCGGTGCGCACGGAACGCCAACCTTCATTGTAGGTGAGAAAATTGTTCCAGGTGCGATGGAATATGAAGAAATGAAGAAGCTTGTGGATGATGCCCGTGCTTCTGCAACGAAGAAGGTAAACTAAGGAATAAGCACTGCTCGTATATATGTACGACTGCTGAAATGGCCGCACCAGTTGCGGCCATTTCGTTTTCTGCTATAATTGTAATGGCCGCCACCACAGACTTGCCATTTTTCTAATCTAACCTAAACTCAATTCATTCAATTTTTTACCGGAGGCTTTGCCCATGTTCTCTCGTTCGTTGCTCGCAGGATTAGTTGTTATGCTCGCCGCATCCCCTGTCATGGCGCAAACCCCACCCGTACCAGCAGGAAAAGATTTCAGCAAAGCGCCAGCAGGTGTTTATACGATGGATAAAAGCCATGCGAGCTTGCTTTTCAAAATCAACCACATGGGATACTCCATGTATCATGGCCGCTTCAATAATCTTGATGCGCGTTTGACGTTTGATCCAAAAGCCCCTGAAAACAGCAAAATTGAAGCAACGATTGATACCGGCAGCATCGATACCAATAATGAAAAGCTGGAAGGCGAATTAAAAGGCGAAAAATTTTTCAACAGCGCAAAATTTCCGGTCGCTACCTTTAAATCCCTACACGTTTCACGCTCCGGTGATGCCGGCACAATGATGGGTGAATTGACCATCCTTGGTATAACCAAACCTGTAACCCTTAATGTGTCCTTCCGCGGCGCAGGCATTCACCCATTCCTCAAAAAGGAAACAATAGGCTTTAGCGCAAGCGGAACCATCAGCCGTTCGGCATGGGGCATAAGCGCAATGGTCCCGATGGTTGGTGACGAAGTTCAAATCGAAATTGAATCCGAATTCAATTACGCCGGTACGGAAGCACCGCCGCTTGCTAAACCAGCGGCTGCAGCGCCAGCACCTGCTGCACCAACCTCTGCAGCTGCTCCTGCACCAGCGCCAGCGCATACTCCTGCCGCTGCAACACCCACAACAACAATCGTTGTACCAACACCGCCAGCCGCGACTGCACCAACGGGCAGTGCACCAGCAACCACAGAAGACTCAAAAAAAAAGCACTAGAACCCATTTCTGAGGAAAGATATCTGGAATGAGTGAACCCATTAAACGCTACCATTCTGGTGCTATACTCTTGCACTGGTTAATGGCGATCCTGATTTTAGGTAATCTGGCCTTGGGAATGCTTCTTGAAGACATTCCTATTGATCAGAAATTTCAATGGTACCAATTGCACAAATCATTAGGCATGACCGTGATGGTTCTGGCTGTATTGCGTATTATCTGGCGGTTCGTACATCCTGCGCCGCCGCTGCCATCGCATATGCGAGCATGGGAGAAGGGGGTCGCGCACATCACGCACTTCGTTCTATATGTTATGATGCTTCTTATTCCGTTCACTGGTTGGGCGCTTGTTTCTTCTTCGCCCAAAAAAATACCGACAGTGTTGTACGGCCTTATTGAATTGCCGCATCTGCCATTCTTTGAAAGTCTGGCAGATGATGCGCGTAAAGCCGTTTCGCACAATATTGCCGAAACCCATGAATTGCTCGCTTATGTTCTGTTGGTATTGGTTGGTGCGCATGTGCTCGCTGCAATACGCCATCACTGGCTGATTAAAGATGAAACCATCCTGCGCATGTCCCCAAAATGGGCGGAAGGAATTCTGGAAAAACTACGGGGCAAAAGCGCATGAAGAAACTATTGCTCGCTGCACTTTTTTTGATTTGTGCAGCGCCACCTGCCCATGCGCTGGATTGGGATATCTATTATCCGTCCAGTAAGCTGTCCTTTGAAGGAACATTAACAGGAACGCCATTTACGGGTAACTTCACGATCTGGCAGGCCAGTGTGCATTTTGATCCCAAAAAGCCAGATGATGCGCGTGTTGAAGTAAACATTGATGTCCGTACCGCAAAGACAGGCGATAAAGACAAAGATGAAGCCTTGCCTAGCAAAGAGTGGTTTAATTCCAATGCTATTCCGTTTGCGCAATTGGTTGGAACCAAAGTCCGCAAGCTCAGCGATAAAAAGTTCGAGCTAATTGGATTGCTAACACTAAAAGACATCGCCCACGAAATTGTTCTGCCATTCAGCATGGAAGATGAACGCGATGCGCAACGCATCAAGGGAGAGGTGACCATCAATCGTTCGGATTACGGAATTGGAACCGGGCAGTGGGCTAGCGAAGCTTATGTAAAGAACGCTGTAAAAATCAAAATTGATATTCTGGCAGTTCCAAAAAAATAATTTGAAGGTGTTATTTCAATCCGTTTGGCTTGGGTTTCAATCCGCCAAACGCACCAGCATAATCGCTCGGCCCAAACAGCAAAAAACTGCTATCCGGAAACAAGTGACGTGAATTGGGGTGATTATTCTCTGTCTCCTCGGCAAGGCGCTGCGCAATCTGCCTTGATCCAATCATGCGTTCGATCTTCATGCTTTTTCCTTTATAGAGATGCTTGACTAAGCTTCCAGACTATAATAAGAATGATTATTAATTGCAATTATAAACCGAGGTTTACTTATGATTCCCAAGCATTCTTTTTCTGCACTTGCCATCACGGCGCTTATCGCATTCACCGCGAACGGTTCCAATGCCGAAGGCTATAAACTTACCAATCTGGTAGCGAATAAACAAATTTACGGTGCACAAATTCTTGATAAGGCGATGGTGAATGCGTGGGGGCTTGCTAATCGTCCGGCAGGTGCAGGGGGACATATCTGGATCAATAACACGGATACAGGAACAGTGGGGTTGTATATCGGCGATACCCCTGAACAAAATTTGTATCAAGATGAAACGCCGCTTATCACTATCGCTTTGCCCAAGAACTCGAAAGAAGAACATTCCGCGCCAACAGGCCAGGTATTCAACGGTAATGATAAAGAATTTATCATTACCCAAGATGGAATTACGGGCGCTGCAAAATTTATGTTCGTGACCGAAGAAGGCACGCTCTCCGCATGGACCGAGAGGAAGAGAGAAGATGGCAAGTTTGACCGTCCGAAATCATCCTTAGTGATGATTGATAATTCAAAGAAAGGCGCGGTTTATAAAGGCTTGGCAATATCCACCAAGCCTGACGGAAACTATCTTTATGCTGCCAATTTTGCAGGTAGAAAAATTGATGTGTTCGATAACACCTTCAAACCCACCCAGCTTGGTAAGCAAGCCTTTGTCCTTCCAAAAGGGTCAATGCCTTCTGGCTACAGTCCGTTTAATATTCAAGCCATCGACGGTTCGTTGTACGTAATCTATGCGAAGCTGGCTCGCCACAGCAAAGAAGCGGGTGAGGAAGAAAAAGGCGAGGGGTTGGGCTACGTTGCCGAATTCGATTTCGATGGCAATTTCAAACGCATGCTTGAAGGCGGAAAAATGCTCAACGCCCCATGGGGCATCGCGCTCGCACCAGCAGAATTTGGAATTCACTCCGGACATCTGCTGGTTGGAAATTTTGGCGATGGCCGCATCATTGCCTTTGACAGACAAACAGGAAAACAGCTTGAACCCTTAAAGACACCTAAGGGTGAACCGATCGAAATTGACGGGCTTTGGGGATTGTTGTTCGGTAACGGTGTGCATTTGGGTTATGCCAACCATCTCTATTTTGCAGCAGGCCCGAATGATGAAAAAGACGGTGTTTTCGGCAAGCTGGAACCGGTAGGAAAGCCTCGTTAATAAGCTGTGGTAAGTGATTTGACCTCTGGCTAAAACCCGCTAAACTGAACCCTTAACAAAACTAAGGGTTCAGTAATGGCCGCATCGGCACAAATTCTTATCATTAACGGCCCAAACCTTAACATGCTTGGCTCTCGCCAGCCTGAGGTTTATGGCAAGGTCACGCTCGACGACATCGAATCGCGTTGTCAGGAAACAGCCGATGAACTTGGTGTTTCGATTGATTTTCGCCAAACCAACCATGAAGGCGAGATGATTGACTGGATTCAGCAGTCAAAAGGCAAATTTATGGGCTTAATTATTAATGCTGGCGCGTTTTCGCACACTTCTGTGGCCTTGCTTGATGCGCTTTTGGCTTGCGAATTGCCGGTGATTGAGGTTCATTTGTCCAACATTTACCGCCGCGAAGCCTTTAGGCAGCATTCCTATGTGTCTCAAGTGGCTTTGGGTGTTATTTGTGGGCTGGGTGCTATTGGCTATGAATTGGCCTTGGGCGCTTTGTCTCATCATTTCCATAACCCAGAAAAATAATAAACAAAGATCATGGCTAAATTTGATGTGGATTCCGACCTAGTCCGTAAGCTGGCTTCGCTTATCAACGAAACCGGCCTTACCGAACTGGAATATTCCGAAGGCGAGAAACGTATTCGCCTACAGCGCGGCGGTGTTGCTGCCCCTGTTTACACAACCGCAGCGCCAGCACCTGCCGCAGCAGCTGCTCCGGCTCCCGCTGCCGCCGCTCCGGTTGATGCTGTGACATCACCAATGGTGGGTACAGCCTATCTTGCTGGTGCGCCAGGCGCGAAGCCCTTTGCAACCGTTGGCGGCAAGGTAAAGGCAGGCGATACCATTTTGATTATCGAAGCTATGAAGGTGATGAACCCTATCAAAGCGCCGAAAGGTGGTACCATATCTCAGATATTGGTCAGTGACGCGCAGCCAGTTGAATTCGGGCAGCCGCTCGTTGTGATTGAATAACAACATTATAGAAACCCCATGTTTGAAAAAGTTCTCATAGCTAATCGCGGTGAAATCGCCTTGCGCATCCATCGCGCTTGCAAGGAAATGGGTATTTCAACTGTTGCGGTGCATTCCACTGCTGATGCAGATGCAATGCATGTTCGCCTTGCTGATGAAAGCGTGTGCATCGGCCCACCACCTGCCAAGGATTCATATCTAAACATCCCAGCCATTCTTGAAGCCGCAGCAATTACCGGCGCAGATGCCATCCACCCCGGTATTGGCTTCATGTCTGAAAACCAGCGTTTTGCCGAATTGGTTCAGGAGCATGGCTTCACCTTTATCGGCCCATCACCCGAACACATCCGCATTATGGGTGACAAAGTAACGGCTAAAGCTACGGTGATGGAGCAGGGCCTGCCAACTGTTCCAGGTTCCACGGGCGCTGTTAAAACGCTTGATGAAGCATATGAAATTGCAAAGAAAACCGGATATCCCGTTTTGATTAAAGCGGCGGCTGGCGGCGGCGGTAAGGGCATGAAGGTCGCGCATAGCGAACAGGGCTTGGAAGAAGCCTATTCATTAGCAAAAGGCGAAGCCAAAGCAGCCTTCGGTAATGACGAAGTTTATATGGAAAAGTACCTTGGCAATCCACGCCATATCGAAATCCAATTATTGGGCGACCATCATGGCAATTGCGTACATTTCGGGGAGCGTGATTGCTCCATCCAGCGCCGCCATCAAAAGGTTGTTGAGGAAGCGCCATCACCCGCATTGAACGCCAAGGAACGTGAATATATCGGTAACCTTGCCGCTAAAACCGCTGGCGCCATTGCCTATCGCGGTGTGGGCACCATGGAATTCCTGTATGAAGACGGCCAGTTCTATTTCATTGAAATGAATACGCGCTTGCAGGTTGAACACACGATTACAGAAATGATCACGGGTGTCGATCTGGTGCGCGAGCAGATCCGCGTGGCAACAGGCGCGCCGCTTGGCTATACGCAAGACGATATCGAATTTGATGGCCATTCCATCCAATGCCGTATCAACGCAGAAAATCCTGATACCTTTATTCCGTCGCCCGGTAAGATTACCAATTATCATGCGCCTGGCGGTCTGGGTGTGCGCGTGGACAGCGCGATTTACGAAGGCTATAAAATTCCGCCCAACTACGACAGCTTGATTGCTAAACTGGTTGTCAGCGGAAAAAACCGCAATGAATGCATTTTACGTCTGCGCCGCACGCTGGGTGAATTCGTAATTGGCGGCGTGGATACCTTATTGCCCTTGCATTCACGCATCATCGCGCAGCCTGACTTTATTAATGGCGATTACAGCATCCATTGGCTGGAAAAATACCTTGCGGCTGAAGAAGCCAAAAAGAACGCGAAGAAATAATTATCCTTCGCGGGGTTCTTTGGGGGCGGTGCTTTTGTTTCTGCCACGCGGACGTTTTGGTATTGCCGCTTCCTCTGCTTCGCGCTTGGCCGCCCATTCCCTGAATTTCTGCGATATAAAATCCGCCCGTTTGGCGCGCTCAACCAATTCGGTCACATTGCCGCTGGATTTTTTCAATTTATCTGCGATTGCCCGCGCGGTTTTTGAAACAATTCTGCCCCGTGCATGATATACCAATGCTTCAACAGTTTCGGTTTGAATGGGGTCCATGATCGCGATGGGCGCGTGGTTTGGATAACTTTCTGGCACCAGTGTTATAATCCATTTTGATAATTCGTTGCTTCGTTGCCCGCGTTCTTGCAGGGAGTATTTATGCAAATACTTCATTTGGAAATTGGTTAGCCATGTTTTCAAATCATGTGTTTCTTTATCAACCAGTTGTAGATTTGAATCGGCGTGAATTTGTTCTGCACGTCCTTCACCGCGCGCTGCATCAAATCCGCCGCGGTCGATGATGTGGTCAAGGTTGATGGCATATGGTTTGCCTTCAGCATTATGGGGCATGGCGCCCATTTCCATGCATTGCAGGCCAACGTCATCCATGCCCAAACGGATCAGCTCATCACGGTGATTGGCGGCTAGTAGAGGCAAATAAGCTTCGCGTTTTTTATGAAATGCATTGCGCGTTGAACCATGCTTTCCTTCGCTGGTTGGCACATATAACATCACATGGGGTATGACACGCGGTTCCTTGGCAAGGCGCGCTTCCAATAATGCATACAGTTTTGGTGACCTTTTTAGATCATCTAATAGCTGTTGTAATGGTGGCTGCGTATTGCCATTTATTGGCATAATTATCCTTTAAATATTCGTGTGAGGCATTATAGTCTAAACCTCTGAAAGTAATTTTGTTGGAAGTCATTGAAAAGTCTATGAAAGCCGAAATTGAAACAGCCCTTGGTCAAATCAAGAAGTCGCTTGCGCTTCTGAGGAGGCATCTTTGACTGGGATCGCGCGATTGAACGTCTGCACGAATTAAACGCTCTGTCCGAAGATCCGGGTTTTTGGAATGATGCAGCAAAAGCCCAAAAATTAATGAAGGAACGCACCAAGCTTGGCAATGCGATTGAGGTTTGTCAGAGCATTGAACGTGATACCAATGACAACGTGGAAATGATTGCGCTGGCAGAAGCCGAGGGCGATGGCGAAATGCAGCGTGAAGCCGAAAGCGCCATTTATGCGTTACGTGCCAAAGCTGCGCAGATGGAACTCGAAAGCCTGTTATCCGGCGAAGCCGACAGCAATGATTGCTATCTTGAAGTGAATGCAGGTGCAGGTGGCACCGAAGCGCAAGATTGGGCGCAGATGATTTTTCGCATGTATGCCCGCTGGGCCGAACAGCATGATTTCAGTGTTTCCTTATTGGATGAATCTGCAGGTGAAGAAGCGGGCATTAAATCCGCGACGATTGAAATCAAAGGCATGAATGCCTATGGCTGGCTTAAAACCGAAAGTGGCGTGCACCGTTTGGTGCGTATCAGCCCTTATGATTCAAACGCCCGGCGCCATACCAGTTTTTGCTCGGTATCTGTAACCCCAGTGGTCGATGACAATATCGATATCGTGCTGGTGGATAAGGATATTAAAATGGATGTGTACCGTGCATCGGGCGCTGGCGGTCAGCACGTCAATAAAACCGAAAGCGCCGTGCGCCTCACGCATATTCCAACGGGCATCGTGGTGGCCTGCCAACAAGAACGCTCCCAGCATAAGAACCGCGACAAAGCGATGACGATGCTAAAGGCGCGTATCTACGAAGCGGAACTCCGCAAGCGCGAAGCCGCGGCAAGCGCATTGGAAGACCAGAAAACCGATATCGGCTGGGGTCATCAAATCCGTTCCTACGTGCTGCACCCCTATCAAATGGTCAAAGATCTGCGCACCGGCGTTGAAACCAGCCAGACCGATGATGTGCTGAATGGCGATTTAGACAAGTTTTTACAGGCATCCCTAGCGCATAGACTAAAAGGCCACGGAGATGATATATCTGAGGTGAGGGCATAACGCATGACACAACATAGCGCACAAAAACACGTCACCGTAGGAAACGTAACATTCGGCAACGATCTGCCACTCGCGCTGATTGCTGGCCCATGCCAACTTGAATCGCGCGATCACGCTTTCATGATGGCAGGCAAGCTGAAGGAAATCTGCGGCGCACTCGGCATCGGCCTCATCTACAAAACATCATTTGATAAAGCCAACCGTACATCCATTTCCACGCAGCGTGGTTTGGGTTTAGAAAAATCACTGGAAATTTTCAAAGACATCAAAAAAGAATTTGGCCTTCCGGTATTAACCGATGTTCACGATGCGCACCAATGCACGGAAGTTGCAGCGGCAGTTGACGTATTACAAATCCCAGCATTCCTTTGCCGCCAAACCGATCTGTTATTGGCGGCAGGTAAAACCGGCAAAGCCGTGAATGTGAAAAAGGGCCAATTCCTCGCCCCGTGGGATATGAAACATGTGGCCGAAAAAATCGCCAGCACGGGAAACCAGAACATCATGCTCACCGAACGCGGCGCAAGTTTTGGGTATAATACGCTGGTTTCCGATATGCGCTCATTGCCCATCATGGCAGAAACGGGCTACCCCATCGTGTTCGATGCAACCCATTCCGTGCAACAACCGGGCGGGCAGGGCACAACCTCAGGCGGGCAACGCCAGTTCGTTTCAACCCTTGCGCGCGCTGCGGTTGCTGTTGGCGCGGCGGCGGTATTCATTGAAACGCACCAAGATCCCGACCATGCCCCCAGCGATGGGCCGAATATGGTCAAGCTGTCAGATTTGAAGGCCTTGCTGGAACAGCTTCAGGCGTTTGATAAATTGGCGAAGAAATAATTAGCCGTAAATGGCTTTCGCGCGTTTTTCAAACGCATCAATCATCCGCTTTACGGCTTCGCCAAAAAAGCTGGCGATGATGTTGTTAAGTAATCCGGTGCGGAATTCGAAATCAATGAAAAATTCAACTTCGCAGCCATCTTTATGTGCTGCAAACGTCCAGTAATTCTGCAATTTGGCGAATGGTCCATGTTCATAATGAACAGTAATCGCTTCATAAGGAGTTAGCGTGACCGTTGATGTAAATGTCTCGCGTATCGCCTTATATCCAATTAAAACGTCGGCATTAAAGGTGTTTTGTTTGCGCCAGTTAATGCGGGAGCCCACGCACCAAGGTAAAAATTCCTGATACTTTCCAACATCCGCAACCAGCTCGAATAATTGCTGTGGCGTATAGGGCAATATCCGTTTTTCGTGATGATGCGGCATAACGGTTTATTCAGCTGCGTGCTTCAGATGGGCTTCCCGCGCAGCGCGCAGCTTTCTGAAATCATCCCCCGCATGGTGTGATGAACGGGTGAGTGGCGATGATGAAACGAGCAAGAACCCCTTGCCCCGCGCCAGTGTCGCATAGCTTTCGAATTCTTCCGGCGTTACAAAACGATCAACGGCAGCGTGTTTGGGCGTGGGTTGCAAATATTGCCCGATGGTCAGGAAATCAACATCCGCAGCACGCAGGTCGTCCATCACCTGACCAACTTCTTCGCGGGTTTCGCCCAAGCCGACCATTAACCCCGACTTTGTGAAAATGGATGGGTCAACTTCCTTCACGCGCTTAAGCAGCGCAAGGGATGTAAAATAACGCGCACCGGGTCGAATAGTCGGGTAAAGGCGCGGTACGGTCTCAAGGTTATGATTGAATACATCTGGCCTTGCTTTGATAACAACTTGCGGTGCGCCCTGTTTCTTCATGAAATCAGGGGTCAGGATTTCAATGGTCGTATGTGGGGCTGATTGTCGTAATGCACCAATCACCTTTGAAAAATGTTCCGCTCCGCCATCATCCAAATCATCACGATCAACGGAGGTGATAACCACATGTGATAGCCCCAGCTTGCCAACGGCCGTTGCCACATTTTCAGGCTCGTGCGGGTCAAGCGCGTTGGGCTTGCCTGTCGCTACGTTACAAAACGCGCAAGCGCGGGTGCAGGTGGCACCCATAATCATGAAGGTTGCATGTTTTTGCTTCCAGCATTCGCCGATATTCGGGCATGCGGCTTCCTCACATACTGTGGTCAGCTTCATCCCGCGCATCAATTCCTTGGTTTCGTTATATTCTTTGGAATTGGGCGCCTTTACCCGTATCCATTCCGGCTTGCGCTGAATGGGGTTGTCAGGACGGTTAACTTTTTCAGGATGTCTTACTTTAACATCCTCATCATTATTGAAACTCTTTATCACTTTTCTTTTCCGGCTCTGGTTCGGCAAATCTCAAATAATTCTTTTTATAAATGTCCTGCAATGCGTGGTACCGGTCACCATATAAACGGTAAAGGATATTCACGTATTTCTGGCCAACAGGCGACCCGATAAATTGTTTGATCGACTGTAACTGCTTCATATCGAAATTATTGGTCAGGTAATTGACCGTGTTATTTGTGAACCTATTTTCGACCTTTTCATCATTAAAATCAATATAAAGTGGCTTAACGGCCAGTAGCATAACCGCAATATCTGCCGCTACTTCCCATCTGGCTTTGTGGTCTGGGGTAAAAACTGCGTGGACCTCATAGCCAAGGGTACGGTAATGGTCGTAATTAAGCATCACATTCGCCATTTTGGGATAGGCCTCGAAGAAGTTTTTTACACGCTCCAAATCTGCTTCCTCGAACTGGTCGATGATGAACATGATCTCGCGGTCACGCATCGGCTTGGTTATTTTTGCCAAATCTTCGGATGATTTTTTAAAAAAATCTTCCTTGCGTTTATCAGTTTCCTGACTGACATCAACAGGATGCATCAGCGGCTTTTGTGCAGAAAGTTTTTCAGAAAATTCCTTGGTCATCTTCGGACCGAAGTCATTCTGCATCCGGTAGTTGATCCAGTTTAAATCGGAACGCAGTTCTTCATCTGGCATTAATTTAAGCGTGAAGTTATATTTGGGCGTGGTGAATTTGGCCTCGGCATGCGGGGCGACCAACATAAACAGACATGCCAACAGGACAGTAAAGTTCATTTTAGATATGAACGGCCTTTCCGTATGCCGCCAATACGGCTTCGTGCATGGTTTCTGAAATGGTGGGATGCGGGAAAATGGTATGCATCAATTCGTTTTCGGTTGATTCAAGCGTGCGCGCAACGACATATCCTTGGATCATTTCCGTGACTTCCGCGCCAATCATGTGCGCGCCAAGCAGCTCTCCTGTTTTGGCATCAAAAATGGTTTTGACCAACCCTTCCGGTTCACCCATCGCAATTGCCTTGCCATTGCCGATGAAGGGGAAGCGTCCAACGCGGATTTCTTTGCCAGCAGCCTTTGCTTTGGCTTCCGTCATGCCCACGCTGGCAACCTGCGGGTGGCAATAGGTGCAGCCGGGAATATTCTGAATATTAAGCGGGTGAACGCCTTTCACGCCTGCAATTTTTTCAACGCAAATCACGCCTTCATGGCTTGCTTTATGGGCTAGCCACGGTGCGCCAACCACGTCTCCAATTGCATAAACGCCCGGTTCATCGGTCATACAATATTGATCAATTTTAATATGGCTTTTTTCGGTTTTTACCTTGGTGTTTTCAAGACCAAGCCCTTCAGTATTTGCAACAATACCTACGGCCATGATCACGCGGTCAAAAGTATGCTTTTCAGCCTTGCCTGCGGCTTCAATCGTTGCGCTGACATTATCCGCGCCTTTATCCAGCGCTTTCACCGTCGCAGATGTAATGATTTTCATGCCTTGCTTTTCAAACGCCTTGCGGGCGAGGGCAGAGATTTCTTCATCCTCCACCGGCAGAATTCTGTCCATCACCTCAACCACCGTCACATCAACGCCTAAGCTGCGGTAGAAGCTAGCAAACTCGATACCAATCGCGCCGCTACCAACCACGAGGAGGGATTTTGGCATGGTTTTTGGAACCATTGCTTCCTTATATGTCCAAACCAGTTTTCCATCCGGTTCCATGCCGGGCAACGCACGTGCCCGTGCGCCCGTTGCGATAATGATATGCTTGGCGGTCAGTTCAGTTTTATTTGGGCCATCGACCGCGATTTTGCCTTTGCCCAGCAATTTGCCGAAACCATCAAACACGGTGACTTTATTCTTTTTCAGCAAGTGTTTCACACCGCCTGAAAGCTGTCCGGCAACACTGCGTGAACGCTCCACCATTTTATTCAGATCAAACGAAACATCCTTTACCGTAATGCCATAATCCGATGCATGCTTGATCAGCGAATACACTTCCGATGAACGCAATAACGCCTTGGTTGGAATGCAACCCCAGTTAAGGCAAATACCGCCCAGATGCTCGCGCTCCACCAGCGCAACATTCATCTTTAACTGCGCAGCGCGAATGGCGGCAACATATCCGCCAGGACCACCACCAATAATTACCACATCAAACGAATTACTCATTTCCGTTTACCCCTATTTAACAAGCCCGTATTTGCCGTCATGCCAGACAAATAATTGATATTTGAATTCTTTCAAATCACCCTTGGCATCGAAGCTGACATTGCCAAGCAAGGTGTCGAATATGCCACTATGCAGAGCGGCGATAATCGCATCACTTTTTACAGAACCAGCTTTGGCGATTGCTTGTGCAATGGTTTGAATGCCGGCATAGGCATAAAATGTATAGATGCCGATGGAGTGGTTATCTTTTTTCAAAGCAGCGACAATCGCCTTGCCTTTATCGGTGTCTTGCGGATCAAACGGGCCTGTCTGCTCAAACCCTTCTGCGGCGCTGCCGGCAATTTTCCAGAACTCGGGTGTTTGAATAGGGTCGCCGCCATAGAACTGGCCTTTATATCCTTGATCACGTGCTTGGCGCACCAATAGGCCTGCTTCCACATGGAGCAGCCCCAGCACCACATGCGTGATGCCTTCCTGCTTGAATTTGGTAATCAGGGTTGAGAAATCCTTTTGCCCCACATTCACTGAATCCCGCATTGCCACATGCACTTGCTTGCTGCTCATGCTGCGTAATGCTTCTTCTGCCGTTTGCGCAAAACCTGCGCCCCAACTGGTTTTATCGTCCAGTACTGCAACCTTATCCGTTGGCTTTAAATCCTTTGCAACATAGCCCGCCAGCATCGGGGCTTGGTTGTCATCGCGCCCAATCAGACGGAACAGATGCTTATAATTTTTTTCGGTGATGCTGGTGTTGGATGAAAACGTGATTTGCGGCAATCCCGCTTCGCCGTAAATAGGCGCTGCCGCCAATGTTGCCGCTGAACACAAATGCCCAATCACAGCTGCTGGCGGATTAGATACAATCTTGTTGGCGACAGTCGTGGCTTGTGTGGCGTTGCATGCATCATCTTGGTAATCAAGGATGATTTTTTGCCCAAGCACGCCCCCCTTAGCATTAATTTCTTCGACCGCGAGGTTTGCGCCAGTGCGAATTTCTTCGCCCTGAACTGCTTCGCCGCCCGATAACGGGAAGGCCATAGCAATGCGGATATCCGCAGCAGCATTCCGCGAAAAGGAGAGGGTGAGCACAAGCGTAACAAGGAATAAAAAGGGGATATTTTTCATGAGTAACGGGCAGGGGTTTGATTCTTAACTAATATACCCCATTAAAGGCATATTGCCACTATCAGCCTCAGACTAAATGCGTAATAAACGGCTGGTTTCGTTACACGAATAGGCGAATGGGTTCTTCAATAAGCTTTTTAAAGGCTGAGAGGAATTCGGCGCCAATCGCGCCATCCACAACCCGGTGATCCACCGAAAGGGTACAGGACATTACGTTTGCAACCGCCAACTCGCCATCTCGTACGATGGGGCGTTGCTCGCCAGCGCCAACTGCAAGAATGCAAGCCTGCGGCGGATTGATGATCGCAGCAAAATCTTTAATGCCATACATACCAAGATTAGAAATGGTAAAGCCCCCGCCCATGAATTCTTCGGGCTTCAGTTTATTGTCCTTTGCACGTGTCGCCAGATCTTTCATCGTGGATGAGAGCGCCTGAATGGATTTTTGATCAGCTTTTTTGATAATCGGCGTGATTAATCCTGCGGGCGTTGCAACAGCAACGGAAATATCAACGTCCTTATACATCAAAACGCCTTCTTCGGCCCATGATGCATTCGCGGCAGGCACTTGGCGTAAGGCAACTGCCACAGCGCGAATGATGAAATCGTTCACCGATACCTTGCTTTTTTCCGCTGTTTCATTGAGCTGTTTGCGTAAATCCAGCAAACGGTCAATCTGGCAATCGACGGTGAGGTAGAAATGCGGAACGGTTTGTTTGGATTCCGTGAGGCGTTTGGCAATCACCTTCCGCGTCATGCTGTTAGGGATGAGGTCATAAGCCATGCCCAATTTATTGGCGTAATCAATTGCATTTATGCCTTGCGGCGCTGCGGCTGGCACAGCTTGGGTGTTCTTATTCGCCGCTGCGCGCTCCACATCGCTGCGCACAATACGTCCATTTGGCCCTGTGCCAGTTACACGGCGTAAATCAACGCTCATTTGCTCGGCAATGCGCTTAGCAAGCGGGGAGGCAATCACGCGGGTGCCAGATGCGAATTGCGGGGTAATAGCTGAAATGGTTTGGCTTTGCTGTGCTGGTGCAGCCGATGTATTCGCGGCTTTTGGTGCAACGGGTGCCGCGGTAACTGCACCCGATAAAAAGTTAGCAGGAATTTCGCTTTCGCCATCTTCCAGCAGCACAGCTATCACGTCATTGACCTTCACACCCTGCGAGCCACCGGCGACAACAATCTTTCCAATTTTTCCTTCATCCACGGCTTCAACTTCCATTGTCGCTTTGTCGGTTTCGATTTCAGCGATAATTTCTCCGGGCTTTACCTTATCGCCTTCCTTTTTGGTCCAGCGGGTTAAATTGCCTTCCGTCATGGTGGGCGATAAGGCAGGCATAAGGATTTTGATGGGCATTGGTGGGCCTATTTATTGCAGGTTTTTTTAACCGCTTCGACAATATCAGCGACTTGGGGAAGGGCTAGTTTTTCTAAGTTTGCAGCATAGGGCAGGGGAACATCCTTTGCACATACACGTGCCATGGGCGCATCAAGATAATCAAATGCATGTTCCATCATCAGTGCGGCGATTTCACTTCCCATGCCAGCCCCGGGCCAGCCTTCTTCAACCGACACAATATGGTTGGTTTTTTCAACCGAACGCACGATGCAGTCTAAATCCAGCGGGCGAATGGTGCGCAGATTAATCACTTCGCAATCAATGCCTTCTTGTGCCAATTGTTCTGCTGCTTCCAATGCTTTGCCGACCATGATGGAGAAGGCGGTGATGGTTACGTCTTTACCTTCGCGCATCACCAACGCTTTGCCAATAGGAACAATGAAATCTTTGTCATCCGGAACATCAAAGCTTTGACCGTATAGAATTTCATTTTCTAAAACCACCACGGGGTTCGGGTCACGAATGGCAGCTTTAATTAAGCCTTTTGCATCGGCGGCGCTATACGGCGCAACAACTTTAAGTCCTGGGATATGCGCAAACCATGAAGCAAAGCATTGCGAATGCTGCGCAGCTACGCGTGATGCAGCGCCATTAGGGCCACGGAATACGATCGGGCAGCTCATCTGTCCGCCGGACATATAACGCGTTTTAGCGGCGGAGTTCAAAATCTGGTCCATCGCCTGCAATGAGAAATTGAAGGTCATGAATTCGATGACCGGTTTCAATCCGGCGAATGCCGCGCCAACGCCAAGCCCTGCAAAACCATGCTCGGTAATCGGGCTGTCGATCACGCGTTTGGCGGTGAATTCTTGAAGCAAGCCTTGGGTGACTTTATACGCGCCTTGGTATTCGGCAACTTCTTCGCCCAAAACAAATACTGTTTCATCACGGCGCATCTCTTCCGCCATGCCGTCACGTAATGCTTCTCTGACGGTTTGCTTGATGAATGATGTATATTCTTTTTCAACATACTGTGCTGTGGGCGCAGCTGCTGCGGGTGCTTTGGTCTGTGGCAGGCAGCTTGGTTCAACAAAAGGCGCATCATGGTGCGTACCATTGCTTTTGCCATTCTTTGCGGGTGCGCTTTCTTCACCGTCCATCTGCGCGATGGGGGTGTTTACACGAACGCCTTCCGTACCTTCAGGGATAAGGATTTTGGCCAGTTTCCCTTCATCCACGGCTTCTACTTCCATGGTGGCTTTATCCGTTTCAATTTCGGCAAGCACCATACCGGCTTTAATCTCGTCGCCTTCTTTTTTTAGCCAGCGTGACAGTTTTCCTTCCGTCATCGTTGGGGAAAGGGCTGGCATTAGAATTTCAATCGACATCTATTTATCCTTTATGCGTCCACAAGCACGTCAGTCCAAAGTTCGGACGGATCCGGCTCTGGTGATGTTTGAGCAAATTCAGCGGCTTCATTCACCAGCTGCTTCACCTCTTTTTCTATGGCCTTGAAATCGTCATCGCTCGCAAGCTGCTTGCCCACCAGTAACGCTTTCAGCGTTTCAATCGGGTCGTGCTCCGCGCGCATTTTTTCAACTTCTTCCTTCTGGCGGTATTTTGCGGGGTCCGACATCGAATGCCCGCGATAGCGATAGGTCATCATTTCCAGAATGATCGGGCCTTTGCCGGAACGCGCGTGTTCCAATGCTTGCACAGCTGCGCTGCGCACGGCCAAAACATCCATGCCGTCAATTTGTAAGCCGGGAATGCCATATCCTTCGCCGCGTTTATAAAGCTCACCTGCCGCGCCTCTGGCCTGCGATGTACCCATGGAGTAGCGGTTATTTTCGATCACATACACAACCGGCAATTTCCACAGCGCTGCCATGTTGAAGCTTTCGTAAACCTGACCTTGGTTCACCGCGCCATCGCCAAAATAGACGATATTGACGCCGCCATCATTCTTATACTTATGGGCAAAGGCTAAACCGGTTCCGATTGGAACCTGTGCGCCCACAATGCCATGGCCGCCATAGAATTTCTTTTCCGCACTGAACATATGCATGGAGCCGCCCTTGCCGCGCGAGTAACCGCCAATACGTCCGGTTAATTCGGCCAATACGCCTTTGGGTTCCATATCACAGGCCAGCATGTGACCATGGTCACGGTACGATGTAATAACCGTATCTTGCGGTTTTTGAACCGATTGAATGCCAACAACCACGGCTTCTTGCCCTATATACAAATGGCAAAAACCGCCAATAAGCCCCATCCCATACAGCTGCCCCGACTTTTCTTCAAAGCGGCGAATAAGCAGCATGTCACGGTACATCTTCTTTAATTCTGAAGCTGTCGGTTCCGCGATGTTGATACTGGTAGCTTTATTGTGGCCTGTAGCAGTGCCATTTGGAAGAGTGGTGGGCTTACTTGAAGCCATGCCGAAAACTCCTGATAGGTGGATACCGATTCAACTAGTAGTCGTTATATCGCGTTCAATTAGCGCGTTTGAGTAGTGTTTTCAAGCAAATCAAGCATGGCAGAATATACCAGTTTGGCTAATAAAATCATAAGCTTAAATACAAATTCGAGACTCTTGGGGATAACTAGCCGTGCGGTGCAGCAACCAAATTCAGCAAATAACAGCACAATTTTTTTGCACGGTTGTAATCGGCATTTTTATCTTTACCAATGAATAACCGAACTGAAGCAGCTAAATGGATATTTTGGTTCGTTTTATGAAAGCAATAAAACCCTTCTCCCCACGCGCGTGAGCGTGCAGATTATGCCCATGAATATTGATAACCAATACATTTTGATCGTCGAAGACGAAGCGCTTTTGAGAATGCTGTATGAAGACGCACTCGAAGAGGTTGGCTTTAAACAGGATGTTGCCCCGTTCGATTATCAGCTGGATGGCTGGGTTGTGCATTTTGCCGCAAACAAAGAACAAGCAGCCGAGCACATCAAACGCTTTGTGTACGAAGTTGTTTATCTCGATCATGATTTGGGTAACGGAAAAACCAGCGCGTCCCTTGTTCCACAGCTATTGCGCGCCTCACCCAACTGCGAGCTCTTTTTAGCAAGTTCGAACCCTGAAAAGCAAAGTACCGAAGTACTTGCCGAACTTACAAAAGCGAATATGGCAGCGCTCGCTGCGCAACTGAAGTCACATAACAAAAATGATGTTCGTGGATTTATAGCCCATATGAATTCAAAAATCCGCCCGGCAAATCATCTGCCTGCCGGCGAACAGCCATCTCCAAAAACGTAGTAGATTATTTCTTGTCGCCGTAGATCACGACGTAATCATTGGGCTTGGTATAACCCAATGTTGCTCTTGCACGTTCATCAAGCATATCGAGGTCAAGCCCATCCGGACGCAGCAAGCGCGTACGTGCTTCCAGCTTCTCGCGCTCAGTGCGAATTTTTTGAAGGTCAGCCTTAGCATCTGATAATTGATACTCAACTTGGCTTAACGTAATAAACCCGCGTTCACCCATAATGCCGTGGCAAATGAAATAGGCCACAATACCGACGCAGATGCTCACCACTAAAAAGTGTTTGATCTTGTCACCAGTGATGGCAGGCATGTGAAACGACATGGGAAAGCGGTTATTAAATAGTTGAAGCTTTCAGAATACTACAGAATCAAGTCCTATAAATACGCTAAAAATCATAAATATTTAATTAAGCGGTTAGCGCAGAACTGCGTCCCGTCCGGCAAAACGCGCCGCGCCGCCCAACTGTTCTTCGATGCGCAAAAGCTGGTTGTACTTTGCCAATCTGTCGGAGCGGGAGAGGGAACCGGTTTTAATCTGGCCGCAATTCGTTGCCACTGCTAAATCGGCGATGGTTGAATCCTCGGTTTCGCCTGAACGGTGTGACATCACCGCGCGGTAGGATGCTTTATGGGCAATATCGACGGCTTGCAGGGTTTCAGTCAGCGTACCGATTTGGTTTACCTTTACTAAAATGGCATTGGCTAAACCGTTGGCAATACCATCTGACAGGCGGGCAGGGTTGGTTACGAACAAATCGTCGCCCACTAATTGCACCTTGCTACCAATACGCTGGGTCAACAATGCCCAACCATCCATATCGTCTTCGGCCATGCCGTCTTCGATGGAAACGATGGGGTATTTGCCAACTAGTGTTTCGTAATAAGCAACCATTTCAGTAGCTTTTAGCTTTTTACCTTCACCTTCAAGATGATAGACGCCGTCCTTAAAGAACTCGGTTGAAGCGGCATCCAGCGCCAACATCACATCATCCCCTGGCTTATAGCCTGCGGCTTCAATGGCCTTCATAATGAATGTTAACGCTTCATCGGCGGAGGCCAGATTTGGCGCAAAGCCGCCTTCATCGCCCACATTGGTATTTTGCTTGCCGTCTTTCAAAAGCTTCTTCAGGGCATGGAAAATTTCCGCGCCCATACGAAGGCTGTCGGCAAAACAATCTGCGCCAACGGGCATAATCATAAATTCTTGAATATCAATGGGGTTATCGGCATGTGCGCCGCCATTGATAATGTTCATCATCGGCACGGGCAATACAGATGCCAATGCGCCGCCCACATAACGGTAAAGGGGCAGGTTGCTGTCTTGCGCGGCTGCCTTTGCGGTAGCAAGGCTGACGCCTAAAATAGCATTCGCGCCAAGGCGGGATTTGTTGGGTGTGCCATCGAGATTAATCATGGCGCTATCCACTGCAACTTGGTCAGTCGCGCTCATGCCGCAAATGGCATCGCGGATTTCGCTATTGACGAATTCAACGGCCTTTAATGTACCTTTGCCAAGGTAACGCTTTTTATCGCCATCACGCAGTTCAACAGCTTCATGCGCGCCGGTTGAAGCGCCTGATGGAACGGCTGCACGTCCGGTTGCGCCACTTTCCAATTTTACGTCAACTTCAAGGGTGGGGTTGCCGCGGCTATCAAGGATTTCGCGGGCGTGAATATCGATAATATCTGACATGGAAAAAGCTATGTGAAAGGGTTGAAGAAGCCGCAAACATAGCGGCCACTTTACTCCCTGACAACAGTCTTGATAAGGCTATTTCTGGCCTTCGTTTCCGCCTGGTTTTCCAGTAGATCTCGGCGTTCTAACGTGTACTGGACGTGTAGCTCTTTTTTCAACAATAAAAGAGCGCTCACCACGCGCCACAGTTACACCATCAGGCGCGGTAGCATCTTGGTAACGTACCTGCGGTGTTGCTCCAGACTTATAATCTTTTGGCAATAACATCACTTTGCCGTCTTGGCTTACCCATACGCGCATCGAAAGGGTTTCACCAGCTTCCAACGGCTCATTCGGGCTGATGTGATATTCTGGGTAGCTTGCAAAAATCGCTGCATCTGCTCTTTGGTTCAAAGGGATTGTGAATGTATAAGGCGATGGCAGCGCAAGGCGTAACCCATCTTCATATTCACGCACTTCCAGCTTCAAGGTGTGGATTTCATCTTCAGGAATACGTTCGGGAATAGGTGCTTTTATAGCTTCGCCTTCGGCAATAAGTGCTTCACCATTCACGCTATGAATAAGGGATACAGACCATTCGCCTTCTCTGCGTTGGCCAACTACACGATCGAAAACAACCCTGTCGCCTTCCTTTAGGTCGCGTCCCGCATTGTGTTGGACGTGAACAAACACATCTTTGCCACCATCATCGGGAACAATAAAGCCAAATCCTTTTTTGCTATTGAACCATTTAACTGTTCCACTGATTTCCACGTCCGGATTTGATTGGTTTGCTGCGACTGGGGCAGGCTTGTCGGTTGGTACCAATTTCCCGACAACTTTCAATTCGATAACCTTGCCTTCATGGGTAATATAACGGCGGTTATCGGGTGTTGGCGTGGCGTCGTTTGGTTCGACGTCAAATTCAAAACGCTGCCCCTTTTTGATAGCCAGTTTTTTAACGCCATCAACTTCTGTTTTAGGAACATCTTTTATCCGGAAGTAAACCAGAGTGTCGCTGCCATCTAGTTGCAATAGACCAAATTGCTGATCAATTTTTACGCGCACTACCGTGCCGCTGTGCTGCTTGGGCTTTTGTGTAACTTCTGCGCCGGCGTTTGAAATATCGCTCATAAAAAAAACCCTTTAAAAAAATGCTCCAGCCAAAATGGGCTGTTTCATAATTTAACGGCTAATGATGAAACTAATAACCGCAAAATAATGCGATTTTATTGGGTTTTAAAGCGGAAAACACGGCCCTTTTTCAATCTGGATGGTCACATGATCCAGATGATACTTATCCGCGAGTAATCGCTGGATACTGCACAAAATCGTGTGGTAATCGGCCATATCGTCAATCGTCACATCCAGTGTTGCGATAGGCTGCTTTTCGGTCAGGCTCCACACATGAATGTGATGCACATCCTTGACGCCTTTAATATTTCTCAAAATGGTTTCTTTGATTTTATCGGGCAGCGTGTCATCGGGTGCACCTTCGATCAGAATGTGTATGGTCTGCTTTGCAAGTTTCCACGCATAACCCAAAATCAACAAGCTGACGAAAATCGATAAAATCGGATCGGCAATATTCCATCCAAAAAACATAATCAATAATGCGGCAACCACTGCCGCCGCAGATCCCAGCAAATCACTCAGCACATGCATCAATGCGCCTTGGACATTCAAATCATGGGAATGGTCATGTCCTGCGTGGGTATGGCCAGCGTGATCATGGCCGTGATGGTCGTTTACTAAATCGTCATGCACCTTACTTTTGTGGTTCAATATCGCGGCACTGGCGATATTGGTTACAAGTCCAACGCCAGCGACAATAAGCATCAATGTGCTGTCGATGGTCTGGTGCGGTTTAAAGATACGGTCAAACGCTTCGGCAACAATAATTGCGGAAAGGAAGAACAGCAGCACCGCGTTGGTATATGCGGCCAGAATTTTTAAACGCTGATAGCCATAAGTGCGCTGCGCATCCGGCGCTTTACGCCCCAAACGCATGGCAAGCCACGATAACAGCAGTGCCGCGACATCGGTGAACATATGCCCCGCATCAGCAAGCAGGGCGAGGGAGCCGGAAAAATATCCGCCCAAAACTTCCACCACCATAATCAGTGCGGTAAGACACAAAACAAAGAACAGCTTTTTTTCTTCTGCCTTTGGAACAACATTATGCTGTGGACCGTCATTTGGCATGAAGTACCAGAATCTGTAGGTGAGGGGTAAAGCTGGAAAAGTGGAGGCACGATCCGGAATCGAACCGGAATACGGGGATTTGCAGTCCCCTACATAGCCATTCTGCCATCGCGCCAATTAAGGTATATTCTGGGCGTGAACATAATGAAAAAGCAGGGGTGGGGTCAAGCATTGATAATTAAATAATAATGGCGCTTTAAGGTCGTTTCATGCGGTGCTATAAAACGGGCACTCAAACTAATCTAATACGACCCCTCATTAACGAACATTTCCTCATACATAACATGTCAAATCCTGCGACCAAACCAGCCCCTGATTTCTACGCTTCTGCCAGATTTAATATGGTTGAAAGCCAGCTTCGTCCAAACAGGGTCATTGATGACAAATTGCTCGATATCATGGGCCGCCTGCCGCGTGAAGCTTTCCTTCCCGCTGACCAGAAAACCTTTGCCTATACTGACGGTGATGTGTCGGTTGGCTATGGCCGTAAATTATTATCGCCTATGGTCCTTGCGCGCATGATTATGGCGCTAAATTTGAAGGATGATGACCGCGTTCTGGATATTGGTCCGGCGACCGGTTATTCCAGCGCGATTTTAAATGACATAGCTGGTGAAATTATCGCGCTTGAAAGTGACCCGGCGTTGACCCGCCAATTGCAGCAGAACAAAATTGATTTTTTGCTGGAAAACACGCGGTTAGTGCAGGGCAGTTTATCCGATGGTCATGCACCGGCATCACCCTATAACGCCATTATTATCGAAGGCGCAGCACAATGGATTCCTGAAAAAATTACCAATCAATTGGCAGATGGTGGCCGCATGGTATGCGTGGTCTATCCGGAAGGTGACCTGTATGGAAAAATCGGCGAGGTACGCCTATATACCAAGCAAAGCAAAGGTATTGTGGAGCAAAAGCTGTTTGATGCGGCTGCGCCTGTTCTGCCGGGGTTTACCACACGTCCCAAATTCGTTTTTTAAGAAATCCATTCCAAGGAAATCTCATGCCTAGCTCGACTGCCCCAGCACCACTCGAAATTGATGTAAAAACCCTCAAAGCAATGATGGATAGTGGCGAAAAATTCATGCTGCTTGATGTCCGTGAAAAAGATGAGTATGCGCGGGCTAAAATTGAAGGCGCAGATTTAATTCCTATGGGCCAAGTCCCATCGCGGATTTCCGAAGTTACCAAAGATTACCCGCTGGTTGTGCATTGTCATCATGGCGGTCGCAGCGCGAAAGTTGTTTCATGGCTTCGTCAAAATGGTTTTGCGAATGCTTCGAATTTATCGGGTGGGATTGATGCGTGGTCGGTCCACATCGATCCAACGGTGGCGCGGTATTAACTTATGCGCATCCTGCTTGCATTAGTATTGGCTTTGATGGCGCTTCCAGCCAATGCCGAAACATTGCAAGCCGCGATGATACGGGCCTATCAAACCAACCCTGAGTTGCGTAGAGAACAAGCGAAGCTTCGCGCCATTGATGAAGGCGTACCGCTTGCCAAATCCGGCCAGCGTCCATCGGTTGATTTAGGCGCGGCAATCGGCCAAAAGAAATTCAATCAGGGCGCGGTTGATAATGACTCGACCCCGCGCAATCTGGGACTTTCATTAACGCAGCCTCTTTATAAGGGCGGCAGCATTTCTTCCAGTATCAGCTCGGCGGAAAAAGCGGTGTTAGCTGCGCGCGCAAGCTATGATGATGCAGAACAAGCTTTATTTCTCAATGTTGCCACCAGTTATTTTGATGTTTGGCTGTATCAGGCAACGCTAAAAATTAACAAAAAAAATGAAGAAGTTTTAAAGCAGGAATTGCAAGCTGCGCGTGACCGTTTTGCGGTTGGCGAAGCAACACGCACCGACGTAGCGCAGGCCGATAGCCGTCTTGCAGGCGCGATTGCATCACGCATTGAATCCGAAGGTTTGCTGGCAAATGCCAAAGCGACCTATGAAAAGGTCATCGGCAATCCGCCGTCTGAACTCGCTGCGCCCGATGTGAATTTCCCAATTCCCGCGCGACTTGATGAAATGATTGATTTGGCACAAGCCAACAATCCCAAAGTCATCAGTGCCAAATATACTGCTGAAGGTGCGGAGCAAGATATCGCAACTGCCGAAGGCGCCTTGTTGCCGGAAATTCATCTCGAAGCAAACGCTGACCGCGCATGGGATTCCAGTGTGGCGGCAACAACAGGAAAAACCGATACAGCCAGCATTATGGCACGGCTGACTATGCCACTTTACCGTGGCGGCGCTGATTATGCGCGCACACGTGCCGCAAAGGAAACCGCTAGCCAACGCCGCGTAGAAATCCGCAGCGCGTTGGATGCCGCGCGTGAAACAGCCGTGCGCGCTTGGGAAAGCCTGAATACAGCAAAGGCCACCATCAAATCACGCCAAAAGCAGGTTGAAGCCGCACAACTTGCGTTTGAAGGCGTGAAAGAAGAATCCCGTGTGGGTACGCGCACTATTCTTGACCGGTTGAACGCTGAAGCCGAAGCCTTGCAAGCGCGGGTTAATCTGGTGCAATCGCAACGCGATAAAGCCGTAGCGCTATTCGCTGTAAAGGCAGCGATAGGTGAGCTTACCGCACAAAAACTTAAATTACCCATTACACCCTATGATCCCACGGCACACTATGAAGCCACCAAGGATAAGTGGATAGGTCTTGGGGCATCTGAAGATCCGGAGTTCAAAAACCCCGAAGTAACGCCAGAGCCAAGCGGCGAGCCAGCCGTCGAAACATCCCCTAAAACCCCCCTCTAAAACCTAGGCCGAAACGAAGGCCGCCGGCGCGATTCAGCCCAAAATTACCTCATGGGTGATAAAATCCTTTTCTTTGAACCCTTTCCGCCATTAGATTAATGTTCTTATCGACTATCTTTTGATTCTTCCCGGACCCGGACATCTATGGCAGAGAACCCACCAAACCAAGAACCATCAATGGAGGAAATCCTCGCCTCAATCCGCCGGATTATTTCCGAAGACGGGGCAACGGTTGAACCAACCCCGGCAGATCCAAATGCAGAACCGCCGCCGGTTGTGGAAATGGAAGAAGCGCCGGTTCTCGAGCTCATTGAAGAAGTTAAAGATGATGGCAGCGTTGAAAATCTTGCGCCGCAACCCGAACCGGAACCAGAGCCGGCACCGGCACCCGTTTATGCGCCACCTCCTGAACCTGTTCAGGTTGACCGCAGTCGTCTGATTTCTGAAACCGCCGCGCAGGCATCTGTAAATGCGCTCTCGGGGTTATCACGCCTTGTCGGCGGTACGGTTAACATCAACACCCAGCCCATCGGTTCAGGCCATAAAACGCTTGAAAACATGGTTGCTGATTTGTTGCGTCCAATCCTAAAAGATTGGCTTGATAACAATCTGCCCGCGATTGTCGAGCGCGTGGTGCAGAAAGAAATCCAGAAAATCACCCGCGATTTGAATTAACTATTGCTGTCATGCCCGCGAAGGCGGGCATCTACGGCTTTATTTAATCTTTTTAGTATTTTCTTGGCCATTAAATACCTATAAAAACAGTCACTAACAGTAAGAAAATTCGTGGATGCCCGCCTTCGCGGGCATGACAGAGTATATGATGGAAAAGACTTATATCGCCGCAGACGTTGAAGCAAAACATTATGCCCGTTGGGAAAAATCGGGCTCGTTTGCTTGCGCGCCAACCAGTAATAAATCGCCCTATACCATCATGATGCCGCCGCCCAATGTGACGGGCAGCCTGCATATGGGCCATGCGCTGACCTTCACGTTGCAAGACGTATTGGTGCGTTATCAGCGCATGATTGGAAAGGATACGCTGTGGCAGCCTGGCACCGACCACGCAGGTATTGCAACGCAAATGCTGGTTGAAAAGAAAATCGGTGCGGAAGAAAAAAAGCGCAGAACCGATTTGGGCCGTGAAGAATTTTTAAAGCGCGTCTGGAAATGGAAGGAAGAAAGCGGCAGCACGATTACGCGCCAGCTTCGCCGTCTTGGCGCATCACCCGATTGGGCACGCGAACGCTTCACGATGGATGAAGGCCTGAACAAGGCGGTGAACAAGGTGTTCGTTGAACTGTATAAGCAGGGCCTGATTTATAAAGATAACCGTTTGGTGAATTGGGATCCCAAACTGCAAACTGCCATTTCCGATTTGGAAGTTGAGCCACGCGAAATCAAAGGCAATCTGTGGCACTTCAAATATCCGGTTGATGGCACAGATACATTTATTGTGGTTGCAACCACGCGCCCTGAAACCATGCTGGGCGATAGCGCGGTTGCCGTAAACCCGAATGATGACCGTTATAAAAAGCTCATCGGCACGTTCGTAAAATTGCCGCTGGTTGGCCGCTTAATCCCCATCGTGGGGGATGATTACGCTGATCCTGAAACGGGCAGCGGCGCGGTGAAGATTACACCTGCCCATGACTTCAACGACTTCGAGGTAGGCAAGCGGCACAATTTGCCCATGATAAATATTATGGATCGTCGCGGCTTCCTCAATAACGAAGTGCCAGAAGCTTATCGCGGCCTTGAACGGTTTGAAGCGCGCAAAAAAGTTGTCGCGGATCTGGAAGCGTTGGGCTTGCTTGAAAAAATCGAACCCCATCTGCACAAAGTACCGCATGGCGATCGCTCCGGCGTGGTCATCGAACCTTTCCTTACCGAGCAATGGTATTGCGATGCTGCGACGCTTGCCAAGCCAGCGCTCGAAGCGGTTGAAACAGGCAAGACCGAATTTGTGCCAAAGCAATGGGAAAATACCTATTTCGAATGGATGCGTAATATCCAGCCATGGTGCATCTCACGTCAGCTCTGGTGGGGTCATCAAATCCCTGCATGGTATGATGAAAGCGGCAAATATTATGTCGCCGAAACCGAGGAAGATGCACAAAGGCAGGCTGGCGCAGGTGTAAAGCTCACACGCGATGAAGATGTCCTCGATACATGGTTTTCATCCGCGCTCTGGCCTTTTTCAACGCTTGGTTGGCCACAACAAACACCCGAACTAAACCGATATTATCCGGGTGATGTGCTGGTTACGGGCTTTGATATTATCTTCTTCTGGGTTGCGCGCATGATGATGATGGGCATGCATTTCATGAAGGATGTGCCGTTCCGCAAAATTTACATTCACGCGCTGGTGCGCGATGAAAAAGGGCAGAAAATGTCCAAGACTAAGGGCAATGTCATCGACCCCTTGGATATGATTGATAAATACGGCACCGATGCGTTGCGCTTTACCCTTACCAATCTTTCAACGCCGGGGCGTGATATTAAACTGGCGACCGGACGTATTGAAAGCGGACGCAACTTTGCAACCAAATTGTGGAACGCTGCACGGTTCTGCGAAATGAATGAATGCAAGCTGGATGCGAATTTTAATCCAGCATTGGTCACGCTGACGCTGAATAAATGGGTTATTGGTGAAACAGCAGAAGCCATCCGCAAGACAACTGCGGCGCTGAATATTTACCGTTATGATGATACGGCAACGGCGCTATATCAGTTTGCATGGAATATTTATTGCGACTGGTATCTGGAATTTGCAAAGCCTGTATTTATGGGCTCAGATGAAGCAGCAAAGGCTGAAACCCGCGCAACCGCAGCATGGGTTTTAAATACCATTTTGCACCTATTGCAGCCTATTATGCCCTATATCACCGAGGAAATCTGGCAGGCATTCAATAACAAGCCTAATGAAATGCTGATGCTTCAGGAATGGCCAGTGGCAGAAGGCAACTGGGGTAGCGTCGATGCGCTGGCGGAAGTACGCTGGGTTATTGATGCCATCGGCATTATCCGCTCCGTTCGTGCGGAACTTAATGTACCTGCAGCAACCAATATTCAGCTAATTGTTCAGGGTGCGGATGAAACCGTGAAGCACCGCCTAACCGCGTATAAGGATTTCATTTTCAAAATGGCGCGTGTGGCGGGTCTTACCTATGACGGCACCATTCCAAAGGATGCCGCACAGGCCGTATTGGGCAATACCACATTCGTAATGCCGCTTGCTGGCGTGATTGATTTGGATGCCGAACGCGCACGCATTGAAAAAGAGCATAAGAAAATTTTTGAAGAAGCAACACGTCTGGAGCAAAAACTGGGTAACCCGCAATTTGCAGATTTCGCCCCGCAAGATGTGGTTGCAGATCACCGCGAGCGTCTGGAACAGGCGCGTATTACGCTTGCTAATTTAGATGCCGCAAAAGCACGTTTAGCAGGCTAATCCTCAATAACTAATCTTTTGAAAACCCACCGCCAGCTGCGGCAGGTTCTGTCGCTGTTGGCGCTGCTTCCTTGGGTGTTACATCAATCACATCCACAGTTTCCTGCGGCACGGTGAACAGCGTTATCTGCGCATCCAGATTATCGCCGATGTCTTTAATCTTGGTTGTTGCAACAATCGCTAATTCCTTTTCTAAGGGATGGCCAAGAATACTCACCATCGAAACTTCCTTGTTTTGTGACGCAACCTTTTCATATTCTGTTTTAGTCATCAGGATTTTGGTAATGGTTAATCCATCCATTACAGCTTTTAATTCCTTATGCACAAAATGCGAAGCGCCATCCTTGGCAATAATGTCGCATTTCCCGCTGCTGGTATCCTTGGCGAGCATGTAAAACACATCACCGCGTGCAATATCCCAATATTGCGTATTTATATTTCCGCCAATCACCGGCGCAAAATCAGCCTTACGGTCAGTATCAAGGCGCGGAAAATTTGCGTCCATATAGGCAATCATTTCCTTGTTGCGACCATAAAATTTAAGGCATGAACCCATGAAAAAACGTACTAATTCTTCGGCCTTTTTGCTTTTTTCATGATTATGCTTAGGGTTGGTTTTGGGGGCATCGGCCGCTTTGCCTTTGGGGCTATAAACACCATCAACTAATGCAGGGGCTTCTTTAGGTGCTTCAGCAACGGGGGCAGGGGGCACTGTTTCCGCAGCTTCCTTCTTTTCGTCGTCTTTTTTATCTTCGACCTTACTCTCCGCGTCTTCCTTTTCTTTTTTTACTGTTTCGTCAGATTTTTCTTCAGCTTCGCTTATAAGTGGGTGTGGGCGAACGCCAAAATTATAACGCTTGCTTTCGCTTTCTTGTGCATAGCTATACGGTGAATATAATAGACCTATAATAAAAAATAAAATTGTCATGCCCGCGGAGGCGGGCATCCACGAGATTACTTTTTTTATATGTATAAAAAAAACACCAAAGTTCATATTTGAAAACTCTCGTAAATAAATTCGTGGATGCCCGCCTCCGCGGGCATGACGGTGCATTAGGATGCTTTCTCGACTTTTAATTCAGTGCCATTTGCACCAATCACTTTGGCGCTTACGCCAACAGGCATATCCGGCCCGGTGACTGACCATACGCTGTCACCGACTTTTGCTTTGCCCTTACCATTCACAATGGCTGTTTCGATGGTTACCACATTACCAATCAGCATTTTTCCGCGTTTATTCAGCAAATTCGCAGCGGATGCCGGCTTGTTTTTGATCACAGCGCGTGAAATAAAAAAGCTGCCAATGCCGATAACGGCGAACAGCGTCCATTGATAACTCCACCATAAATCGGGAACGACGAACATAATCGCCCCGACTAGAATGGCAGCAGCGCCCAGCCATAAAAAGAAAAAGCTGGGGACGAGCATTTCAATGGCCATCAAGCTAAACCCAATGGTAATCCAGTGCCAATACAGCATGTGCATCTCCGTTATTGTTTGTTCCATTACTGCTTATTCCATGGTCCAGCTGCTACATCCGGCATCTTGCCTTGCTTTAACGCATCCTTTGCCAGTTCGGCAACGCCGCCAATCGAACTGATAAGGCCGCTCATCTCCATCGGCATGAACACCATTTTCTGGTTTGGGCTGTCCGCCATGTGCTTGAATGCTTCAACATACTTTTGCGCAACGAAGTAATTCAATGCGCCAACATGTCCTTTGGCAATGGCGTCGGAAACCATCTGGGTTGCCTTGGCTTCCGCCTCGCCGGAGCGTTCGCGCGCTTCGGCATCTAAAAATGCGGCTTGCTTGCGGGCTTCGGCGCTCAGAACTTCAGCCTGTTTTTGGCCTTCTGCCTTCAAAATAGCAGCTTGCTTGTAACCTTCGGCTTCCAGAATTTGCGCACGGCGTTCACGTTCTGCCTTCATCTGGCGCGCCATGCTATCCACCAAATCGCGCGGCGGCTGGATATCGCGAATTTCAATACGGGTTAATTTCAAGCCCCATGGGCCCGTTGCTTCATCCACCACGTGCATTAGCTCTGCATTGATTTTGTTGCGCTGTGAAAGCAGTTCATCCAGATCCATCGAACCCATCACGGTACGCAAATTGGTCATCACCAAATTTAAAATCGCAACACGGAGATTGCTGACTTCGTAGGCTGACTTTGCGGCATCCAGAACCTGGTAAAACACAACGCCGTCTGCCGTTACCATCGCGTTATCTTTGGTAATGATTTGCTGGGATGGAATATCCATCACCTGTTCCATCATGTTGATTTTTGCGCCAACGCGCTCAATCAGGGGCACAATGAAGTGCAAGCCGGGTTCCATCGTGCGTGTATAACGCCCAAAGCTTTCCAACGTGTATTCCATTCCTTGGGAAATCACAACAATTCCGCTGCGGATAAACACAACCGCCAATACCACAATCGCAATTACATAAGCTTCTACAGGCATCGTTCTCTCCTTTTATTTTAAGACATCATCAATACGACCAAGCGTTTCGGGTTTACCCAAAATGCTTGCAACTTCAAAAATGGGAGGTGACACATTCGAACCGCTGAGAGCCGCACGAAGTGGTTGTGCGTAATCACCAAGTTTTTTACCCTGTGCAACAGCATATTCTTTAATGGCTGTTTCAATAGCATGCGCTGAGAAATCAGCCTGTGCTTCAATAACTGTGCGCAACGCAGCCAGCATGGTTTTGGCTTCTAGTGATAAAATCTTTTTTGCGCCATCATTCATGGCCAGCGGGCGCGGTGTTATATAGAACGCTGCGCTTTCCGTTAAGTCTTTCAATGTCTTGGCGCGTTGTTTTAAACCTGCCATGCCCTTGGCCAGGATACTGATTTGTTCGGCGCTTGGCGTATGACCTGTAGTTTCTGTTAGGCGCGCGACAACCGTTTGCGCCAGTTTATCGTCATCCATTTCACGCATATAATGCGCATTCACGCTGTCCAGTTTCACATAGTCAAATTTGGCAGGTGATGAAACAATGTGTTCAAGGTTAAACCATTCAATCGCTTGCTTATCGGAGATAATCTCATCATCGCCATGTGACCATCCAAGGCGTAATAAATAATTACGTACTGCCTGCGGTAAATAACCCATCTTGCGGTATTCATCAACGCCCAGTGCGCCGTGGCGCTTTGACATTTTTTGTCCGTCGCTGCCATGAATAAGTGGAATATGTGCATATTCCGGAATATCCCAATTCATGGCTTTTAAAATCTGTACCTGCCGGAAGGTATTGGTGAAATGGTCATCGCCGCGAATGACGGTATTTACGCCCATATCATGATCATCAACCACCACCGATAACATATAGGTTGGCGTGCCATCGCTGCGCAGCAGCACCATGTCATCTAACTGGCTGTTTTGCACGGTAACTTCACCGCGGACATGGTCTTTTATCGTGGTTTCACCCGTGGTCGGCGCCTTTAGCCGTACCACAAATGGCGCGCCTGCGGGTGCGTCTTTGGGGTCTTTATCGCGCCAGCGGCCATCGTAACGCATGGGCAAGCCATTGGCCTTTTGATGGTTGCGCATTTCTTCCAGTTCTTGCTGCGTGCAAAAACATTTATAGGCATGGCCCTTTGCAAGCATTTCGTTGGCAACTGCGGCATGGCGCGGCATGTGTTCCGATTGCAGATAAATCTTATCGTTATTATCCCAATTCAGTTCCAGCCATTTCATGCCGTCGATAATCGCATCGATTGCAGGCTGGGTAGAGCGCTCGCGGTCGGTATCCTCAATACGCAGCAAAAATGTGCCGCCATGATGCCGCGCGTATAGGTAATTGAATAATGCCGTGCGTGCGCCACCAATGTGCAGAAAGCCAGTGGGGGAGGGTGGAAAACGGGTTACAACTTTGCGGGCAGCGTTCATTCAGGAAGGGCTTTAAATATGAATCGTAAGGAGCTAAACCATAATCGATAACCCCATGTTTTCCAAGCTATCCATCATAAAGCCTTTTATTGATGCTTTTATTCAGGAGCGTGAACGCTGGTTCCTGTGGCTACCGGTGTTTATGGCCTGTGGTATTGGGCTTTATTTCAGTTGGGGCTTTGAACCGGCGTTATGGCTGTGCCTTACTGCAACGGGTATATCTGCCCTGTTGGTTGCGGTCTTTCGGCAACATAGCGCGCTGCCAGCATTGCTTGCGTTGCTGGCATTCACCAGCGGGCATCTGGCGGCAAAGATTGAAACGCTGATGATAACCCAGCCGATGCTGAGTGCGCCAATCGAACGCGCGGAAGTAACAGGCCGCGTCATGGTCATCAACCATCTGCCGGATGGGTATCGGTTATGGCTGGAAGATGTGCAGATTGAAGGTATTTTGCAAAAAGATACACCGCGCAAAATTCGCGTGAAAGTCAAAACGCAAAGTGACATTCCCCGCCCGGGGGATTGGGTCGTGCTTCGCGCATCACTTTTTCCATTGTCGCGTCCAGCTGAACCGGGTGCATTCGATTTTCGTCGCTTTGCTTTTTTCCAAGGATTTGGCGCAACGGGCTATACTCTTGCCCCATGGCGCAAAGCCATCGGCCAGCCTCCTGATTTAATGCAACGCATCGCCCTTTTTTTCGAGCGTGTGCGTGTCAGCATCAATGAAAAGCTGGTCGCAGAAGGCAAAGACAGAAATATGGCTGTTGCCTCCGCGTTGATCAGCGGCGACCAATCCACGATTGATAAGAGCACGATGCAAGCCATGCGCGTATCTGGCATATCGCATATTTTATCAGTATCAGGGCTGCATATTACTTTGGTAGCGGGCATTGTGTTCTTTACTTTGCGCGCGCTAATGGCACTATTCCCGTGGGTCACCTTGCAGCTTCCTATCAAAAAAATTGCTGCCTTTTTTGCATTGCTTGCTGCGATGTTCTATACCTTCATGTGTGCTGCGCCCATTCCGGCGGTGCGCTCGCTATTAATGAGTAGCTTGATCTTGATTGCGGTAATGGTGGATAGACGCGCTTTATCCATGCGCCTCGTTGCCTTTGCCGCGCTGGTCAGCTTGCTGTTATCGCCTACATCGCTCTTTGATCCCAGCTTCCAATTATCATTTGGGGCAGTAATGGCCTTGATAGCTGCGTTTGAAAAAAACGAAATAGTATGGCTACGGCATTTTCGTAATGAAGGCTGGATTGGAAAATTGCGTTTATGGTTTTTGGCCTCTATCGCGACATCTGTTATTGCCACCATCGCGACGCTGCCGTTCATTTTATATTATTTTCAGCAGATAAACTGGTATGGCGTGATTACCAACCTTATTGCCGTTCCGCTTAGCACTTTTATCATCATGCCGATGGCTGTCATCACGGTTTTGGCGATGCCGTTTGGCTTGCAGCATTGGCCGATTGTGATTATGAATACCGGTATTAAATGGATGATTGATAGCGCAGAGTTTGTATCAAATTGGCCGGGCGCTGCTACCTATCATCCCGCCATGCCGATGGCTGCGCTGCTGCTGGTCACCCTTGGCGGGCTGTGGGTGTGCCTGTGGCGCAAGCGCTGGCGATTTTTGGGAATTATTCCATTCGCTTTGGGGTCGCTGGCCTTTCTTATAACGCCGCGCCCCGATGTTTTCGTAGCGGATGATGGAATAAGTGTTGCCGTGCGTCTTGAACAAAACCGTTTGGCTGTGCGCAGCAAAAGCCTTGAAGATTTTACTGTGCAAACATGGCTGCAACGTAATGGCAAGCGTCCGGGCGACTTTACGCAGATGGTCAACTGGTTTGATATGATGGACCGTGGCGGCGAAGAGCCAATTAAATGCACGGGCACTACCTGTATTTTTACAAAAGAAAGCAAATCGATTGCATTTCCAATGAACCGTGATGACGTGCCGGATTTATGTGGCAAGGTTGATTTAATTATCGCCCCGTCAAGCGCAACGCCATGCCCCGATAGAACGATTGTTCCGCAAATGGCAGAACAACGCGGCGCTTACACGCTGTTTATCAGCAATAGCGGCATACGCATCGAGCATATTGATTTGAATGAAGCTAGGCCGTGGAGTTCCGCCTTAGTAGCGGCGCAATAACCCAACCAGCTTGCCCTGCACGCGAATACGCTGCGCAGGATAGGTCATGGTTTTGTAATTGTGGTTGGCAGGAACAAGGTCAACTACATTGCCTTTTTTATAAAGGCTTTTAAGTGTGACTTCCTGTTCATCAATCAGTGCAACGGCAATCGTACCGTTATCCACCATTTCACATTGCTGGATAATCACGGTATCGCCATCGTGAATGCCGGCTTCCACCATTGAGTCACCGGAAACTTCCAAAACATAATGCTCGCCGCGTCCCAACAATGCAGTTGGCACATCCATAAAGCGTGATGTATCGCGAAGCGCTTCAATACCCGTACCTGCCGCAATACGGCCAAGGAGGGGAAGCTGCGTTACCGCATCGGAAACCTGTTCGGCAACACGCGTCACAGCAGCGCCCAAACGCGCACCCGTTTCTTTAACGGCGGCAGATGTTTTTTGAACGGCCTGTGATAATTTTTGGCTGGCGGTTTCGGGGAGCTTGATAACTTCCAAAGCTCTGGCACGGTGCGCCAAACGGCGGATAAATCCACGTTCTTCAAGGCCGGAAATCAGGCGGTGAATGCCCGATTTTGACTTTAAACGCAGGGCATCTTTCATTTCGTCAAACGAAGGGGAAATACCATCCTTGCCCAGGCGATCATGGATAAAAAGCAGCAATTCTTGTTGTTTTCGCGTTAGCATGGGAACCTCATGGCTTATGACAGAAGACAGAACAAAAGATGAATACTTCTTTTGTTCTAGTTTAGTTCTGTGGATAAAGTCAAGAGGTATTTTTGGCGAATTAAGGCTGCCCGCGCAAGCGGGCATTTTTAAACAAAAACCCTATTTCACAACAACCGAAGCCAAAATCATGACGATTTGCTTGCCTTCAAACTTCGCGTCGTATTCAACCTTCGATAAATCAGCCAAGGTTTCCTTTACGCGGTTGATAAGTTGATAGCCAAGCTCTTGGTGCGACATTTCACGGCCACGGAAGCGCAGGGTGATTTTCACCTTATCGCCATCCTCCAGAAATGCTTTGGCCGCGCGCATCTTCACATTGAAATCGTTGTCGTCGATGGTGGGGCGAAGTTTGATTTCTTTCAGCTCGACAACTTTTTGTTTCTTCTTGGCTTCAACAGCCTTCTTGTGCATTTCGTATTTGTATTTGCCGTAATCCAGAATTTTACAAACTGGCGGTTCGGAATTTGGCGAAATTTCCACAAGGTCAAGCCCAGCCGCTTCCGCAGCTTCCAGTGCGGCGCGCACGGTCACAACACCTTGCATTTCTCCATCAGCATTAATGAGACGTATTTCTTTCGCGGTAATGTCGCGGTTGATGCGCGGGCCATCTTTGGGCTGTTGTTGTTGCGCATTGTCTTGGTTGCCTCGTTGGGGGCGGGTATCTAATTTAGCGATGGAAACGTCTCCTTATAGCTGTTGACCATTGTGGTAACGGGAGAGACTAGCGTTTTTATTGGAAAAGGGAAGGGGGCATTATGGCCCACCCCTTATTCCTTTAGGGCCCTTCCTTAGGCGTTCCAATCATGGCGCCAATAGCCATATGGTGCGCATCAAGCTGCGATGGCGGCTGCGGTAAAAGTTGCGCACGGCGCAGGCCTTTTTCGCCAATATATTCTTCTAAAATCCTCAATCCGGCGCCAAAAACACCCTTTTGTCTGCCCAGCGAAATCCGGAAATAACGGTCGCCATTTCGGCGCCCACTCCAATGGAACTTGCGGCCCGACAGCACATGCAGGCCCCGTTCCTTCAAATCACGTGTGATTTGTTCAGCGCTGATATTCGGGTCGGTAATTTTAAGCCATTCAAGACTGATGGTAGAAGCCGGATTAACCGGCTCAAAACAAGTGCCGTTGATGACGCGGCGTAGATTGAACCGGTTGCGGCCTACATCCTTCCAGATTGTTTTTCTAAATCCTTTCATGCGTGCATCTTCAATAAAACGCTGCATCAATAATATATGAACCGGTGATGCGCGGAGTAAAATTTCGGAATAGATGTTGCGCAAGTCTTTATACAAATCCGCACTGCATGCCAGTATGCTGACTTTCATTTCCTGTGTCGGGAATGCCTTGCCGGTATCTTCTACGGTCATGAAACTAACGCCTGAATCCAGAAGGATTTTGTACTGGTCATAAGGTGCGCGGTCAAACAAACGGAATGTGGTATCCATCATCAAAAGCTTGCCAGTCGCTTTGCATGCCTCGGCAATCTGTCTTAAGTTCTCGGCAGAAATTTGTGCGCCAGTTGGATTATTTGGCGAACACAGAAAAACAGCTCTTGCTGATGATTGTCGAATAAATTCGCCGGAATTCGGACCAAACATCAATTCTTCATCGCACGCTTCAAAACGCACGCGGTTGCGGTCAAGAATATCGCGCATGTAATCAAGGAACGGTTCAACCATGATCACGGATGCGTTGCGTGATGCCAGAAGTTTGGCCGCAAAGTCAGTCGAGAGCGAAGCGGATTGTGTGAGGAAGAAATACGAATAACCACGCGCGCAGGTCTGTTTGGCTGCTGCAAAAAATGTATCGACAAAGCCGCGCTCAACTTCTGCCTGGCTCATGGTGTTTGCGCGGTCGAATAACAACGGCAAGTCTTTGATAATCGCATTCTGGCCAGATGTCAGGTGCGATGAAGTGCGCCCATCGGCGAGATTTATGCCCCCTGAATTGCGGGCCTCCATCATTAAAGTGGTCATGTTGTGTGGTTCGTCGGTCATATCAACTAACATATCAATCTAAATAATTATTTTTTAATAACGGAGGCCTTTTCCCAAATATAATAGAATAGTTTTCTAAGCATGATGGCTAATTGTTCATTATCAATAACAATAACTTTGCGGTTTATATTGCCAAATAAAAAACTGATTTTACCGCCGCTGATATGCAGGGGGATGTTGGCGAAATGCTCTTTTGGAATACTGCGGTATGATGACCAGTTGTTGATGAAGTGCTTGCTGCCTTCATAGGTGATGATTTTTTCCTTGATGCCAGCCGCTTCAATTTTCTTTAGGTAGTCTTTGATCAGTTCGACGTTGTCGAATTTTTCGGTCAGTTCTTCATCAAGCCCCAGAATCAGAATTTCGTTGTCCTGACTAACTTTCGCGCTGGTGTACAAGGTATCGAGAAGATTCTTAAATGCATCCTCACCATCATGAACGGTCACGATGTCATTTTTCATGCGTACACCGGAACCGGGTGTGAATTCGACACCGCAATTTTCAAATGCAACCTGAATGTCGTTAATTGTGTCTTTTCGCGCAGTAGTAATATCGTTTTCGATATTTTTGATGGAGCTACGCGCAATGCCTGATGCGTTCGCAAGGTCATCTTGCGACCAGTTCAGCAGGGCACGTGCAGCGCGGATTTGACGGGGTTCAATCATCCTCTATCAGTATGTTTTTGAGGCGCCCGCGTCAATAACCGCAATACTTGCATTGGCTTAATACAAGGAGATAGCCATAAAAATAAGGTTAATACATGACTTGCACTGGTCCTTGTTCTGTGGCAAACAATGCCCTCTTTAAGGAAAGTCGCTGCTGTAGCTCAGTGGTAGAGCACGTCATTGGTAATGACGGGGTCGGAGTTTCGATTACTCTCAGCAGCACCATTCCACACTCACAGAAAATATTTCCTGCCAAAAGACTGATACGTTTAAACGCGGCCGTATATCGCTGCCGGTTCGGTCGTGTCGCCGGATTTGTGTTTTGCCCAAACCCATAATTGGTCACCAAATGAGAAATGCCACCATTCGGCATAATGCATGATGAAGCCTTGGTGCTGCATGCAATCGCGTAATAGCGCGCGGTGTTGGTGAGCCAACGGATTTGTATCTTTGAAATAATCAGGATTGGATTCATCGCCGTTGAAATCAATGGGCGAACCCATATCCACTTCATGGCCCTGATCATCAACCAGGGTGCAGTCGATTGCTGCGCCGGTGCTGTGGGGTGGGGGGGTAAGCGGATCTTGGTTGGGCGGTGACCAGATACGATACACCTTGGCCAGTACCGAATCTCGCTCAGCATCATTCACCGCCAGCGGGTTCAGGCCCATCTCCTTTGCAATATGATAAAAGCTGTGGGCAACCATATAGGCTTGCACCGCAACCGGGCGGTAGGCATCGAAAACCTTAATGCTCCAGCCGGGTTTCGCCTGTTGCAGTTCGGCTTGCGCCATGCAAAGCTTTTCAGCAACGCCCGAACGAAGCGAAAAGGGACTGATGCCGTTATATGGCGCGCCAGCTGCCTCGTAAGGTGCGGGAGTTTGGTAGGCAAATTGGCCCACCGCAGAAAGGGCAACCAGCTTTTCTCCGCAATCCTTAATCGGAATGTTGTGGAAGGGTTGCGCCTTTGGTTTGATTATTGGAAGGATTTGGGCTATTTCCGCAAGTATGTCTGACACAAAACCATCTCCTAAACAGCCGCAACCGAAAGCTTCACCTGAACGGGTCGCAAGGGAATCCAACGCGCTGCGTGAAAACCTGCGCAAGCGTAAGGAACAAGCTAGCCTGCGTCAAACAGAGAAAAAAGGAAACGAAGTATGCCAGTGATGCCCGATAGTTGGATTAGAGAACACGCGGAAAAATCACAAATGATTGTACCGTTTGTCGAAGCGCAAAAACGCGAAGGCATGATTTCATATGGGCTTTCATCTTATGGATATGATGCACGTCTGGCCGATGAATTCCGCATTTTTACCAATGTTGATAACGCGCTTGTTGACCCAAAGAATTTCAGCAGCACCAGTTTTGTTGAACGACGCGGTAAAGAATGCATCATCCCGCCCAATTCATTTGTGTTGTGCCGCACGGTTGAGTATTTCCGCGTGCCACGTGACATTTTGGTGATTTGCCTTGGCAAGTCCACCTATGCACGCTGCGGGTTGATTGTGAACGTAACGCCATTAGAACCCGAATGGGAAGGCCATGTGACACTGGAAATTTCCAACACCACGCCATTGCCCGCGAAGGTGTATGCGAATGAAGGCATTTGTCAGTTCCTTTTCTTGCAGGGTTCAGAAGCGTGTGAGATTTCATATGCTGACCGCGCGGGCAAATACATGAAGCAAACGGGCGTAACGCTTCCAAGAATTTAGGGGCGCGTATATAGCCAATTTGGAATTTTTGGAAATGTGGTTGTGTAACAAGGTGTTACGCAAAATGTTTCACGTGAAACACACGGCAAAGTTGAAGAGTCTGATTTAGCAAAAATTCTATATACGCATTTGTGGCAATAAAATCATGACTTCCAAATTTCCAGTTGCAATTTTATTTTTATAATTTTTGTAAGTTGTTCATATCGATCTGTTTACTGCGCAGCTTTAAGGAATACTTTTGCCAACGCATAATAAAGCGGTATGCCAACTACCACATTAAACGGGAATGTGATGCCGAGGCTCATGGGGATGTAAATGGCAGCCTTGGCTTCGGGCAGCGCAAGACGCATGGCGGCGGGCACGGCGATGTATGACGCGCTGGCGCATAGCACCGTGAAGAGCATACCTGTTCCTACATCAAGCCCTATCAGTTTTGAAAGCCCCAAACCAATTGCGCAGCCAATAAGCGGCATGTTGATGCCAAATAATGCCAAAGGCCATGTGAAGGATTTTAGATGATTAATATTTTTGGCAACAAGAATTCCCATATCCAACAAGAACAGCGCCAAAATACCATCAAAGGGTTTGATGAGGAACGCATCCATCTTTTCCATGCCGCGTTCGCCGGTAATCCAGCCAATCAGGAAAGCGCCCATCAGCAACAAAATTGCGCCATTGGTAAAAATATCGCGGGTAAGCCTTTTCTGTTCGGCCACATGGGTGTTGGTTTGTGGTTCGGTGCGGTGCGCAATGAACAGCCCCGATAAAATCGCTGGTCCTTCCATTAATGCCACGATGGCAACGATATAAGCGGCATAGGTTACATCTTGTGATTTTAAAAATGCCGATGCCGTTGCAAAGGTGACCATGCTGATTGAACCGTAATGGGCAGCAGTAGCTGCGGCGGTGGCTTTATCGAGATTGCTGGTAACGCGGAGAATATAATATGCGATGAAGGGTTGCAGGAAGCTAACGCATAAGCCAGCGGCAACAAGCAGCACCAATTGCGTATCGAGATGGGTGGTATTTGCGATTGCAACGCCGCCTTTAAATCCAATCGCCATCATCAGGTAGATGGATAAATATCGGCTAATGCTGTTGGGGATTTCCAAATCGGAACGGATGCAACCCGCAATTATACCAAGCACAAAAAACAGAATGGCAGGAGTGATAAGATTCTGGGAAAAAATGTTTAACAGTTCCATTGGTCACCTGCTTTAGGTCGTGGCTTTCAATATGCCCCGAATGACTGCTCATTCGGGGCTTCGGTGATTTGGTTAAAAATTATTCTTTCTTTGAATGCTTTTTGTGTGCTTTGCCGCTGGGGACAAGGGTCATATTCACGGGGCTGGTGTATTTATTGTCTGCGCCGGAGGCTGAATCAATCGCCCAGCCAATGCCGCCACCCAGAATAATGTTACCTACGGTTGCTCCGTCCACATCTGATTTGTTGATGAAGGTTGCTTCCTGATAACCGGGTTTGTTGCATTTGATTGTGATGTCGTTTTTAGTTTTTTGAATGGTGGTTGCTGCGGGCGTTGAAGCGATACTGGCAATCACGATACCTTCACGCACTAAGTCGCAACGCGCCTTATCAGGCGTTGTATTTACGGTGATTTCTTGGCTAGTTCCTTCAATAATTGAAGAACAGGAGGATAGAAGCAATACAGCGGCGGCGAGGGCAAGGTTACGCATATTTTATATCCTTATAAGTGTTTGGGAGTATTCAGAGTTGAATAATCACAATCATATTTGTCGACTAATTTGCGGTATTGTGCAACCTGCAATAAAAAACCCCGAAGGTTTCCCTTCGGGGTTTAATGTGTTTAGCAACGCTAAACGCTAATCAGCAATTAGTGCTTTGCTGCTGGTTGTGCGTTTGGAGCGGTTTCACCAGCTGCTGGGGTCTTAGCTGAAGGTGAGTGTGCTGTGCCTTGGCCAGCGTGACGTGCACGGTGTGACTTGCCAGAAGCTTTGGTTGCTGATGGGCGGCGGTTTGAAGCTTGGTTCGCTGCTGGTTCTTCAGAAGCTGATGCTTCTTGTTGTGCTTGCTGGCCACGTGGTGCCCAGTTGCTGCGTGCTTGTTCTTGTTGTGCGCATGATGCACCGCTGCATGGTGCGGTTACTGCGTAACCACGGCTTACATCAACGCTGAATGCTTCTGGGCCAACTGCGAGTGCTGGAACTGCGATAAGTGCTAATACAGCAGCTAAAACGATATTTTTCATATGGGTAACTCCGTAAGGGTGTAAGTGAATAAGTAAAAATCCTGAAGGTGGAAAGGTGGACCCGCCTTCGGGCGCTTTCTTGTGGAACACAATCTAGGCATGTTTGTGGCAAAAACAACTGGTTCTTCTCGCAAACGCGCACATTAATCCCGAGTTATGCACAAAAGCATCAGTTTTCATACTGATGCCTCTTTTTGAATTGTTTTGCGCTTCGGTTTGTTGGTATGGTCATCGTCCTGTTTTGATTAATTATTAGGCACTCTTTGGATATTGAATGGATCGTATTTTAATCCGCGGCGGTTCGCGCCTTGAAGGTGAAATTGAAATAAGCGGCGCAAAAAATGCGGCTCTGCCATTGATGTGTGCTGGCATTTTGACGGATGAGGTCTTGAAACTTCGTAACCTCCCGCAGCTCGCCGATATTGATACGATGGCGAAGCTATTACAGCAGATGGGTGTGGGCATCGATATTGAACATGGCCCGATGGCGACCAGCGCAACTACCGGAAATTTTTCGACCAAATCGATAACCAACTACACAGCCGAGTATGAACTGGTGCGCAAAATGCGCGCAAGCATTTTGGTGCTTGGCCCGTTGGTTGCCCGATGCGGCAAGGCGCGGGTTTCATTGCCGGGGGGCTGTGCGCTTGGAACCCGCCCGGTGGATTTGCACATTAAAGGGCTGCAACAGCTTGGCGCGGAAATCGATTTGCAGGATGGGTATATTGTTGCAAACGCGCCAAATGGTTTGAAAGGCGCGGAAATCTTTTTTCCCGTTGTGACAGTGACCGGCACGGAAAATTTGTTGATGGCGGCATGTTTGGCCAAAGGTGAAACAAGGTTGGTGAATGCCGCACGTGAGCCGGAAGTGACCGATTTGGCCGAATGTCTTGTAAAAATGGGCGCAGATATTAGCGGTATTGGCACGGGCACATTGGTTATTCAGGGTAAGGATAAATTACACGGCGCAGACCACGTCATTGTTGCTGACCGTATTGTGGTAGGAACCTATGCCGTTGCAGCCGCGATTACCAATGGTGATGTGGAATTAATTGGCGCACGCGCCGAGCATATTCAATCCGTCATCGCGTATTTGGAACAAGTGGGAGTTGAGGTTTCAAAAACCGAAGATGGTCTGCGCGTGACGCGTTCATCAAACACTATTCGCAGTGTGGATGTTACCACCGAACCGTATCCCGGTTTTCCAACCGATATGCAGGCGCAGGCGATGGCATTGATGTGCCTTGCCGACGGCGCATCGGTCATCAATGAAACGATTTTCGAAAACCGTTTCATGCATGTGCCGGAATTGTGCCGCATGGGCGCGAACATTACGGTGAATGGAATGACCGCAACCGTGCGCGGTGTGCCCGAATTACACGGCGCGCCAGTGATGGCGACGGATTTGCGCGCTTCGGTTAGTCTGGTTCTGGCCGGATTGGCAGCAAAGGGCGAAACGATTGTTAGCCGCGTGTACCATTTGGACCGCGGATATGACCATGTGGAGCAAAAACTTGCCGCATGCGGGGCACATATTGAGCGCTTGAAAGCAGCCGCTTAATTTCTATCTGCGGCGTTAGCTTTTTGCGTTTTTTCTTCGCTTCCGGTACGCACGTACTTGATGTACGTTTGCGTTCCGGTTCTCAAAAAAACACAAAAATCTTTAGCCGCAGCGAAATTACAGATAACGTATGAATACTGAGTTTTAATATGAATGACCAACCTATCATCATTGCATTGCCCAAGGGCCGTATCCTTGAAGAACTTAAACCGGTTCTTCAAAAGGTAGGTATTACGCCGGAACCGGATTTTGAAAATGGTGCCAGCCGCAAATTGAAATTTGATACCAATGTGCCGGGGCTTAGCATTATCCGGGTGCGTTCGTTTGATGTTGCAACCTTCGTGGCATTTGGCGCAGCGCAAATTGGTGTGGCGGGCAATGATGTGCTGATGGAATTTGATTACAATGAAATTTACGCACCACTTGATTTGAAAATCGGTAAATGCCGCTTATCACTGTGCCAGCCCAAAGATGACGCGCCGATTGAAACACGCAAATTATCGCACATGAAAATTGCGACGAAGTTTCCCAATTTTACCAAAAGCTTTTTTGCCGAAAAAGGTATTCAAGCAGAATGCATTGAATTGAACGGCGCGATGGAACTCGCCCCGTTGCTAGGACTTGCACCGACCATGGTTGATTTGGTGGCAAGCGGCAGCACCCTGAAGGCCAATAATCTTGCGGAAATCGAAGTGATGGCGGAGGTTTCTTCACGCCTGATTGTCAACCGCGCCGCCTATAAGACGCAGGGAAATCAGCTAAAACAGTGGATAGATAAGTTTCGCGAAGCCGTGGAAGGCTTATAAAGGCTTGACCACGCCCTATAACCATTGCAATCTGCCGCAACTTTCATTCCTCATTTATAAAGTACGCACAATCCAAGATGGCAAAAGAAGACGTTATCGAATTCAGCGGCACCGTAACCGAACTGCTTCCCAACGCGATGTTCCGCGTGAAGTTGGAAAATGGCCATGAGATTATTGCACACACTGCAGGCCGCATGCGCAAGAACCGTATCCGCGTTTTGGCAGGGGATAAAGTTACCGTTGAAATGACCCCATACGATCTGACCAAGGGTCGTATTTCTTTCCGCCATAAGTAATATGCTTTTCGTTATCCATTGCATTGATGCTGTTGATGGACATCCGCGCCGCATGGAAAATTATCCAGCGCACAAGGCGCATTTGGAACGCACGGCAGATTTCGGAATTAACATCGTGATGTCTGGCCCATTGGTCAAAGACGATGGCGAAACGCCGATTGGAAGCATGTTTGTGATCGAAGCCCCGAACAAAGCGGCGGTTGAGGCGTATCAAAAAGCTGACCCGTTCTATACCGCCAAAGTTTGGCAAAGCATAAATCTAACAGCGTTTAAAAAGACCAAAGGCTAACCCCTTTTAGATTAAGCGGAATTATGAAGCTGATCCTTGCCTCCACATCGCCGCGCCGTTTGGAATTATTGGCGCAAATCGGCATTAAGCCAGATTCCGTTATGTCACCAAATTGTGATGAAACACAGCTTAAATATGAAAAGCCGCAAAAGCTCGCGCTGCGCCTTGCGATCGCTAAAGCAAATGCAGTGCACAAACAATATCCGGCAGCGTTTGTGATTGCCGGTGATACGGTTGTGGATGCACGTGCAAAAGTTTTGCCCAAATGCGCGGATGATGCCGAGGTGCGAACATGTTTAAAAATTCTGTCAGGGTGTCGTCACCGCGTGTATGGCGGCGTGTGCGTGATCAATCCGGCGGGCAGGGAATTCACGCGCGTTGTGGAAACAACGGTTGCGTTTAAGCGCCTGCATGATTCTGAAATCGACGCCTATGTCAAATCAGGCGAAGGAGTAGGGAAGGCGGGAGGCTATGCGCTGCAAGGACGTGCAGCTGCATTTATCAAGCACGTGTCGGGCTCGCCATCCAACGTGATTGGCTTACCCTTGCATGAGGCAGCCCAACTATTGCAAGGTGCTGGATATGACTACAACGCCTAATTATACACTTAGCTATGATGAACAAGACGGCATTGCGCGTGCGATTATTTCGCATGGCAAGCATGTGCGTGATTGCTTTTTTGATCGAGTAGCCCAGCCACAGCTGACCGGCACGATTTATCAAGGCACCGTTGACCGCATATTAAATGGCAAAGGTTGTTTCATAAAAATTCCAAATCTGGATAACGGTTACTTGAATGATAATGACGGTTTGGTTAGTGGTCAGAAAATCTGGGTACAAGTCAAAAACGAACCACGCGAAGGAAAGGCGCCTGCATTAACTCGCGCCGTTACATTGCCCGGTGTGTTTGTGGTGCACCAGCCTTTTGGGGTGGGCGTGCATTTATCACGCCGCCTAGCAGATATGGGCGAAGAAACGGGACATTTGACCAAGGCTTTGGCTGGTAAACCCGGCGGTTGGGTTATTCGCAGCAGTGCCATCAAAGCAACCCGCCCTGAAATGGAACAGGAAATCGCCGAATTGGCAGCTGCAGGCCAAACAGTATTGAACGCAACCATTATTCCCGCGCCAAGTGTATTTGAACAGGCATTGCTGAATGCTGCGGGCGCTGCGGCGGGAAATATGTTGCAAGTATTCATTGAAAAAAATCTCGATCTGGAACATATGACGCATTATGTGCGTCTGGCGCGCCCCAGTTTATTGGCAAACATTCGTTTGACGCCCATAGAACGTGCATTTGAACAGAATGATCTGGAACGCTTTTACGATAGTTTGTGTAGCCCGCTCGTGCCCTTGCCGCGCGGGGGCAATTTAAAATTCGAGCGCACCGATACATTGAATGTGATTGACGTGAATGGAGGCGAGCGTACGAATTTTTTTGAAATCAACCATGATGCGGCACAACTGGTGATGAACCAAATCCGCTGGCGCAATTTAGGCGGTATCATCTTGATCGATTTTCTAAAAATGAAGCGCAGCGATGACCGTGATGCTATTGCAGATATGCTGGATGCAAGCGCGCAGTTGGATGCGAGCACTTGCGATGTGTTTGGCTTTACGCGCTTGGGTTTATGTGAAATCAGCCGCGCACGGCGCGGGTATAGCCTTGGCGAATTGCTAACAGGATAGCCATGCGCGAATGCCCGATTTGCCAAAAGCCAACATTGGATAAATACAAACCATTTTGCAGCGCCCGCTGCGCGGATGTGGATTTACACCGCTGGCTTAGTGAATCATACGCTATCCCCGTTAAGCCAAGTGAAAGCGATGATGCGTTGGACGCCGACCCCCAAAATCCGCCTGATAATCCTGAAGAAACGAGCCATTAATAATTGGGTGGAAATGGCTTGCCAAGGCAGCCCTTTGGCATTTATAACCATCGCTTCTTGAGAAGCGTGCCTGGGTAGCTCAGCTGGTAGAGCAACGGATTGAAAATCCGTGTGTCGGCGGTTCAATCCCGTCTCCAGGCACCATTCTTCTTTAAGCTACTTCCTGTAAATATACAGTGTGTTTTTAAACGGCGTGTGTCGTTCAATGGTTTCTGGCTTTGGCCATTGGCCTTTTAATTCAAATTCATTCGAGATTACTATCGCGCCGGGTTTTAATTCGCGGAACAGTTTTTCGCCAAGCTTTTGCGATATCTGCACGCTTAAATACATCACCACCGCATCAACATTTTTGCAGTCATAATCAAAGAAGTCGGATCGCTGGTAGCGTACGTTCTTGATGCCAAATAATTTTTTAAAGAACAGGCATTGGGTGTAGGGAATTTTGGCGTTTTCAATACCCAATACATCGGCCAGTGGCAATGTACGCGCAACCTTGCGCGTGATTTGTCCATCGCCGCAGCCAAAATCAACCACGTGATAGGATGGGGACTGCTTTTGATTAAAATCAGCTTTTAATAGTTTTACCATTTCGCGGATAAGGATGGATGGCGTTTCAAGTGTGGGGATATTGGTGCGGTTGAATACCCTTTCATACAGCGTACGGATTATAAAATAAATCACCGCCAGCATGGTGGCGATATTGATAAGGTCGTGCGGCTTGTTCCACAAATCGACCACCAGCCAGCCAAAGCCGATGACAAACAACAGAACCATCAGATCGATGAAGTCGGGTTTTGTGACCGTAAAATTGGTCCTTAGGTGGTCGATGATGTTTTTCATAATACACGTTTGGGTTAGCCTTATTAACGCTAACCCTTTATTTTTTGATGTAAAGCATCTCTTGCACATTCGTAAAAAAAGCACTAGTTTCCCCTTCGTTCTAATCACTTAAATAGGAATTCGACTATGCGCGTTGACGCAAATACATTACGTGCCGGACACGTCATTGATTATGAAGGCAAGCTGTGGGTTATTGCCAAATCGGAAATTGTTATTCCGGGTAAAGGTAACGCGATTGTGCAAATTGATATGCGCGATGCGCGCACCGGCGTGAAAACCAACATTCGTTTCCGCACGCAAGAGTCTGTTGAGAAAGCGCATATCGATGAAGAAGATATGCAGTACCTGTTCGGTGATGGCGAAAACTTCACGTTCATGAATCAAGAAAATTATGAGCAAGTGATGGTGACGAAAGAAGTCATGGGTGACCAGGCCGTGTACTTGCAGGAAAATATGATTTGCACCGTGCGTTTGCATGAAGGCATTCCGCTGACCGTTGAAATTCCAAAGCATGTTGTGTTGGAAGTTGTTGAGGCCGACCCGCATACCAAGGGCCAGACCGCAACGGCGTCATACAAATCTGCCAAGATGTCAAATGGCGTTAAGGTTCTAGTGCCGCCATTTATTGAATCGGGCGAAAAGATTGTCGTGAATACATCCGACAATTCATACGTTGAACGCGCGAAATAACATCCATTAAAGAATTGAGTATTACATCATGGCTCTGCGCTCTGCCAATCTGGTGGTTATGACGAAAGCCGCCGAAAAAGCGGGCAAGGCTTTGCTGCGCGATTTTGGCGAAGTGGAGCAGTTGCAAGTTTCCAAAAAAGGTCCATCCGACTTTGTATCGAATGCCGATACCAAGGCGGAAGAAATTCTACGTGCTGAATTGACCAAGGCTCGTCCCGCCTTTGGCTTGATGGCAGAGGAAAGCACAACATCAAGGCCCGATACCGAATTCACATGGATTATTGATCCGCTGGATGGAACGAGCAATTTCTTGCACGGCATTCCGCATTGGGCCGTTTCGATTGGTTTGGCAAAAGGCGATCAGATGATTGCCGGTGTTGTTTATGAACCCATTCGTGATGAAATGTTCTGGTGTGAACGAGGGGCGGGGGCGTATCTGAACGCAAACCGTTTGCGTGTTTCGGGGCGCACGAATTTGGAAAGCTTGCTGATTGCAACCGGCATTCCATTTAAAGGTCATGAGTCTCCGACCTTTATGACGGAGTTACAAAATGTTGCCCCAAAGGTGGCAGGTATTCGTCGTATGGGTGCGGCATCGCTGGATTTGGCCTATGTTGCCGCAGGCCGCTATGATGGCTATTGGGAACGTAACCTAAAGGCATGGGATGTTGCCGCGGGCATCGCCTTGGTTATGGAGGCCGGCGGCAGCGTCAGCCCATTTACCCGTAACGATAACCCTGTGTTTAAGGGCGATTTGCTGGCTAGCAACCAAAGCATCCATAAACAGCTATGCGAGTTATTAGGCGCGGCCTATACTATTATTTAAACTCGCCCACATAAGCGGGCGGTGCAGCGGTCGCTGCACTTAAAAAAATAATCGAATCTGTAACGCATTATGGCGCACTATGGGCTTTGCCCTTGGTGAAAAAAGCATTTAATATCCAAGCCTTAATTTTCTGCTTTCACTTTATCTCACCTGATGCTTTTGCAAAAATTGAAGCTTTCACTGCTGTTTGTAGCGCTTGCGGCCTTGTGGGTTGCCATGCCTGCCCATGCCGCGCCATCGGCGTTGGAAGCGGTACAAGATGTGGACGCGGCGTACCAAGCGGCGCCAGTAGCGGAAGAAGGAGCAAGTAGGCCATTATTCAGTTCCAAGGCCAAGGCTAAAAAGAAATCATCAAAAAAGCATTCCAAGGATTTTTACGACGCACATAAATCTGCGCCGAAAAAAGCAGCCAAGGGCGCTGCTGTTCAAGCTGACGATTTAATGAATGCGATGCGCAAAGGCATTGACCCGGCTGCGCAACCTGATGCACCGATGCTTGTACCTGCGCCAGCAACCACCACCGCGCCGGTTGCGCCAGCCGTTGCTGCGGAGCAGCCGATGCAGGCTATTCCATCCGAAAAATTATTTCATCCTGCACCAAAAGACGAAACTGCTCAGGCACTGCCGCCAGTTACACCCAAAGCGGGAGCGGCTGCACCACTCATCAGCCCTGTAGCAACGCCTGCGCCAATACCGGCTACACCGCCTGTTGCTCAGGAGCCAAAGAAAGAAGAAGTCGCAACTTCGCCAACCAAAGAAGCGCCAAAAAAAGAAGAAGCTAAAACCGGCGCACCATTGTTAAGTGATTTAAATGAACCACCGGATGGTGCTATTCCGGTGAAGGCAGATGAAGCGATTGCGCCTGTATCTCCTGCTGCATCAGCCCCTGCCGTAAAACCCACAGAACCAGCAACCCCGCCGTCTGCCACTTCGGTATCCAGTATTGAAGCTGCATCCGAACCGGTGAAGGAAAGTGCAAAGCCTGAAGTGCCTGAAGGATTTGCAAAGCCACGCTCGCTATTCTCGGCGGCAGGGGATACCAAGAAACGCCCCGGTATCACACGCCATAAGACTGCAATCGCAACGCCAACGCCGTCATCTGCGCCACTGGAAAAACAGGCTGAGCCGAATGCGGCTTTGCCGCCTGTTGCGCCGCCGCCAGCAGGTGTTACCCAAGCCACCGTGCCAGCGTCAGCCGTTGAAAAGGAACAGCAAAAAGAGCCGATGATTAAACCTGTGGGTGAGGCAGCGCCTGCACAAGATCCCGCGAAAAAGAGTATTTGGGGTGCGCCAACGCCCGATATGAACAAAGGGAAAGTTATCTTCTCGCAAAGTGCGGATGGCACTGTAACCAAAGCCGCGCCAGAACCTTTATCCACCAAGGGTGAAGTCATTTCGACGGAAGAAGCAAGTAACGAGGCTTCCCCGCCGCCTGAAGAAAATAAATCAGAAGAAAAAGATGAAAAGAAATCGGAAGAAAAGCCGGAAGTAAAATCTGCAGCGCCTGCTGACACATCAGCAGAAGCCATGAATGAAGCGACAGAGAATGAGGCAGTAGTAGAAGCCCCAAAAGCACCAGCAACATCAACCGTCGCTCCAAGTGAGCATCGCGTTACAACCAGCGTGCACAATCCGGCAGCGGGCGGTGTGGTTCATGGTTCATGCGGCGCTGTGAATGGTGTTGGGCTTGCGTCCAAACCAACAAGTAATTTGTGCACACAAGGCACGGCGTCAGCAGTTACAGGGAAGGGCCCGTGGAACTGGTCATGCAATGGCAGCAATGGTGGTTCAACGGTCAAGTGTTCAGCCAGCGTACAAATCAATGGCGAATGTGGCCCGGCTAATGGCTCGCTCTCAGCTTCACCGCCGCCCAATAAATTGTGTTCGTCAGGCAAAGCAACCAGCATCACCGGAGATGGCCCATGGTATTGGAGCTGCTTTGGCGATAATGGCGGTGTGACTGCGCAGTGCGTTGTCTATACCTTGGTCAGTGGTGCTTGTGGTCCTGCCAACAATGTTGCAACGGGTTCTGCACCAACAACCGGCCTTTGCAAATCTGGCCATGAAACCGCAGTCATTGGCGAAGGCCCATGGAGCTGGAGCTGCACGGGTTCAGGCGAAAATACGACTGTAAGCTGCACAGCGCCAGTTCTGAAAGAAGGGGTATGTGGTCAAGCCAACGGCATTGGCGCAACATCAGCGCCACATAGCGGATTGTGCGCATCGGGTAATCCAAGCGCCGTTTCCGGTGCAGGCCCATGGAATTGGAAGTGTGCGGGTGAAAATGGTGGCGCATCGGTTAGCTGCTCTGCACCAATTCTGCTGAATGCTGCTTGTGGCGCTGCGCATGGCGTTGGCGTCGCGGTTGCGCCTGCCGAAAATCTATGTATGTCAGGATCAGCAAGCGCTGTTAGCGGTACAGGCCCATGGAATTGGACTTGCAACGGGGAAAATGGCGGTGCAATGGCGGATTGTATGGCGCCCAAGAAACTTGATGGTGTTTGCGGTCCAGCGCATCAGGCAGGTTCATCCGATGCACCGACAGCAGGTTTATGTAACTCCGGTACGCCAAGTGCCGTTGCTGGTAGCGGCCCATGGCAATGGTCATGTCAGGGCGCTGGCGGCGGTATCACCGCTACATGTGTTTCACAACCACTGGTTCATGCTGGGTGTGGTTCAGCGCATGGCGTGAGTGTGACTGCACCGCCGACCGATAATCTGTGTGCATCAGGCACGCCAACCACTGTAATTGGTAGCGGTCCATTCATGTGGTCATGCCAAGGTGCGAATGGTGGCAGCGCAATTAATTGTATGGCCCCCTTGCAAGTGAATGGCGCATGTGGCGGCGCAGATGGCGTGCCTGTAAATATCGCGCCAATCAATAATTTGTGCCGAAGTGGTACTGCATCAGCGGTTTCCGGTAATGGTCCATTTGTATGGACGTGCAGCGGCTCCGGCGGCGGTATCAGCACCACATGTCAGGCACCTATGATCACGGCTACACCTGACCCAGTTCCACCACCGGCTGCGCCAGCACCTGAAGTGCATGTGCCGGAAGCAACCGCGAAGGCTGGCAATGAATGCACCCCATCGGTGAAGCGTTGGACGATTACTTGCCAACAGGGCGGCTACCCATCCAATTACACAGGGGTGATTGTTGGCGAAACCCAAACGCTATGCCCCACTGGCGTTGAACGCGGCGTATGGTTATCGAATAGTTGCGCAGCTGCGACTGATAGCGCGCCTGTATCCCCGTCGCCCGGCAAACTGGAAACACAAACGCCAAGCCACAAGGTAACGGAAGTGTTGCCGGAAATTGCGCCGATGCCAGCCAAACAACTGGATGCACCGAAGAAATTATATACCCCGCGTTACAAACAAGCTGCAACCACAGCCACCACAACTGAAGACATGACAACGATTACATTCCCCCCAACATCGGAGGGATTGGATAGCAGTGCGATTAATGCGCTTGACGGTGTGATGAATGAATTGAATGGTAACGATAAAAGTATCGTGACCTTGAACGCTTATGCTGCACCACCAGCAGATGGCGACCAGCAGGAATCCCGCCGTATGGCCTTGGCCCGTGCATTGGCCGTGCGCAGCTATTTAATGCGTAAGGGATTAGCCAGCAGTCGTATCGATGTACGTGCGGTTGGGCCAGCTAGCGATAATCGCGGTGATGACAGGGTTGATATTAAGGTCAAATAGTTCTACAAAATCGCTCCACAATTTTTAGCGATTTAAAGGATTATCATGCCCGCTCAAACCAGCGCCATTAAGGTCAGTGCCGGAACAACCCCAGGTAATTTTGCAGGTGACCGTCTAAAAACACTCATTGAACGCATTGAACGCCTTGAAGAAGAAAAGGCAGGCTTGGCCGAAGATGTGCGCGATGTATTTGCCGAGGCAAAATCGGCAGGCTTTGATGTTAAGGTGATGCGTCAGGTTATTCGCCTGCGCAAGATTGACGGTAATGAACGTGCCGAGCAGGAAGAAATTCTTGAGCTTTATAAAGCTGCCCTCGGGATGCTTTAACAAAACCTCTTAGAAAGTCGAAATGGCTGAATTTGCACCATTCTTTTTAAGAAACATTTGGTATTACGCACTGCCATCGCAGACGCTTGCCAAAGGCAAGATGGTTGCCAAGACGTTGCTGGGTGAACCGGTGCTATTCGCACGTAAGGACGATGGAACCGTATTCGCGTTGCGCGATGTATGCCCGCACCGCGCCATGCCATTGTCATGTGGCAGGTTTGATGGCAGCGAGGTGGAATGCTGCTATCACGGTTGGAAATTCGATAAGGAAGGCGTATGCCGTGATATTCCTTGGCTGACCGGACATGAAGCCATTGACCCAACAAACATCAAGGTGCGCACCTATCCGGTGATAGAAACACAAGGCAATATCTGGATTTTCATGTCCGAAAAGCCTGGCGTGACTGCAGATGTGTCGGTGCAAAAACCGCCCGTGCTGCCCGGTATTGGAAACGATGCGCAAGCAGGGCTTTGGACCAGTTCGTTATTTCCGTGCCATATGGATCATGCGGTGATTGGATTGATGGATCCTGCACACGGGCCATTTGTGCATCAGGCATGGTGGTGGCGCGGTAAAGCATCTATCCATGAAAAAGCAAAAGCATTTGGTGCATCGCCATTCGGGTTTGTGATGAAGAAGCACAAGCCATCCAGCAATTCATTTGGATATAAAATTTTAGGCGGTGTGCCGGAAACTGAGATTTTCTTTGCGCTGCCAGGTGTGCGCATTGAACATATTCAAATCGGCCAAGAAAAAAATAAACATCACGTGATTAACCTGACCTGTGTAACACCCATCAGCGAAACAGAAACCGAAATTACCCATTTGATTTATTGGACGCAGCCTTGGCTGGGGCTGATTAAGCCGTTTTTCCGGCCATTCATGGAAGGATTTATCAAACAGGATAAGGATGTAGTGGCAAAGCAGCAGGTAGGGCTGCGCCATGAAAAATCCATGCTATTGCTAAAGGATGCGGATACTCCGGCGCGCTGGTATTTCCAGTTAAAGCAGGAATATGTAAAGGCTTTGTCCGAGTCTCGTACTTTTAATAACCCTGTTCCTGACGTAACATTGCGCTGGCGAAGCTGACACCAGATTCGTCCAATTCCTATCCGGTCCTCAATTAATTATGGCGATGAATGGACAATATAGCATTCTGGCTTAGCAAAGTTTTATGGGCGATTTGTTCGCCGGCGCACTTCGCCGTACTTTTGCTTCTTTTCAGCTTTTTAATCAGAGGACATCTTTTCAAGATTATTTTACGCGGGTGTGTGACCGTTTTTTTTGTTGTTGCGTTCATGTTTCCAGTTGGTGATTGGGCGTTGTTGCCATTGGAGCAGTGTAATTCCAACCAAGGAATGCCGATGCGTGTTGATGGCGTACTGGTTTTAGGCGGGGCTGTAAATATATCGGTTTCCGATGCGCGCAACGCGATTGCTTTTAACGATGCCGGCGAGCGTATTTTTGCGATGCTTAAACTTATCAAACAATATCCAACCGCGCAGTTTGTTTATGCCGGAGGCAGCAATTCATTGAAGAAAATGAACATGGGTGAAGCCGATTATGTGCGCATGTTTTTAGATGAAATTGGCGCAAAGCCAGCCAACATGATATTTGAAAGCAAATCACGCAATACATATGAAGATGCAAAAGAAACCAAAGATGCTTATAGCATCACGCCCAAGCAGAACTGGCTTTTGGTGACATCGGCATTCCATATGCCGCGCGCATTTGGACTGTTCCAGAAAATGGGCGAAAAATCGGAAACAATGTTCTATCCCTATACTGTTGATTATAAAACAGCCGGAAAATTCAAATTCGAGTTCAAGTTTGATTTGTTGCAAACGCTATTAAAATTAGATACAGCAGCACATGAATATGTTGGCCTGCTGTTCAATTCCATGATGGGTCGTAGTGACAATTTCATGACATGCTCGGTCAACAAACAAACATTGCAATAATTTCCATGAAAAAACTGGTCTCACTTTTCTTCTTCATCTTGCTTGCGTTTCAAACGTCTCTTGTTCATGCGCAGGAATATAAACCTGAATACAGCATCTGGCTGGGTGATTTGATAAAGGAAGCCATTCAGCACGGCGTGCGCCCGCAGACCGCTTATAATGCTTTGGCCAATGTGGAATTTGACCCCAGCATCATCGAAAAAGACAGAAAACAGCCCGAAAGCCAGATTACGGCGCAGCAATACTGGAAAAAGATTATCACCAGCCAGCGCATGGAGCGCGCGAAAAGTTTTTACAATGCCAACCGGGTATTGTTGAACCAGATTGGCGATACCTATGGCGTGCAACCGCGCTTTCTGGTAGCGATTTTGAGCATCGAAAGCAATTTTGGAGACGTGCAGGGCGAGGAGCTGATTATCCCTGCGTTGACGTCGCTTTCCTACGATGGACGGCGCACTGCTTTTTTTAAAGGTGAATTATTTAACGCGCTAAAGATTATTGATAAAGGCCATATTACTCAGGAAGAGATGGTTGGTTCATGGGCAGGGGCGATGGGGTGGTGTCAGTTTATGCCTTCGACCTTCTTGAAATACGCAGTTGATTTTGACGGGGATGGCCGCACGGATATTTGGCATTCCGTTGCGGATGCAGCGGCATCAGCCGCCAATTACATGCATGAAATTGGTTGGCGCAGCAATGAAACATGGGGCCGCCAAGTGCGGTTGACCAAACCCGTGCCGGAAGAATTCATGGGCCGTGATGTTCGCCGCCCGATCAGTGAATGGGCCGCAATGGGCGTAAGAGCAATGAACGGCAAGGCCTTGCCAGAAAATAAAAACATGGAGGCATCGTTGATTACGCCCGATGGTTCGGATGGGGTTAGCTTTCTTGTTTACAATAATTTCAATGTGATTATGCAGTGGAACAAATCCACATACTTCGCGACCTCAATCGGCATGATTGCTGACAAACTGGGCAATAAATAAGCCGTTAATTAAGGCAAAAATTGTTTACGCTTTGGTAACCGAATCTGGAAGAATGTCAAAAACCCGATGGTTCTTGGCTAAAAGGATTCTTCATGTCATCTCGTTATTTAACTCGCTTCGCTTTTGCGCTGCTCATGCTGGTGGTTGTCTCTGCATGTTCAGATACGCGCGATTATGGAAAAGGCAGCGGCACACCCGGACAATATAAAGTCGGTGAGCCTTATGAAATTGATGGCGTGCAATACATACCGCGAGAAGATTTCAAATATTCGGAAACCGGTATTGCTTCGTGGTACGGGCCAGGCTTTGAAGGTAAGCGCACGGCAAACGGCGAAACCTTTGATCCGGGTGAACTGACAGCTGCGCACAGAACGCTTCCGATGCCATCGCTGGCACGTGTAACCAATCTTGATAACGGCAAGTCCGTTGTTGTTCGTATTAATGATCGCGGCCCATTTGCCAACAACCGCATCATCGACATGTCGCAGCGTGCTGCTGAACTTCTCGGATTTGCAGGGCAGGGAACGGCAAAGGTGCGAGTGGACATCATGGAGATTGAAAGCCGCGCAATCGCCGATGCTGCTAAAAAACGTGGCTATATCGCACCTCGCCGCGGAGAAACGCAATATGCGGCAAAGAGTTCATCACCAAAGGATGAATTTATTATGCCAAAAGCAGAAATGCAGGATGGCGAAGGAATTACGCAAACTGCCAAGGTTGAAAGCGTAGAGGCTGTGCCGCTCGATGCAACATCAGCCCCTCAGGCAAATGACTCTGATGCGCAGATTGACACTTCAGTGCAGTCTGCTGAATTGGATGCGCCCAGCAATTTAGCGCCACCCGCCAAAACCGTCGATATTTCCAAAGTTGTTGCTGCGGGTAATACCAAGGTTGCAACCGCGGCTGCGCCAAAGCGCACACTGCAAGCGCCGATACCATTGGTTCGTGACAAGGTAACAACGGTTCCTGGACACACAGTTCAAGGGCGTTTCTACCCAGCGCCACAGGTGAAGCAAATGAAGGTGACTGGCAAAGACCGCATCTTTATTCAAGCTGGCGCATTTGCCCAGCAGGATAATGCAACCCGCTTAAAGGCATCGCTTTCCAAGATTGCGAAGGCTGATGTAAGCCCGATTACGGTGAAAGGTAAAAAGCTTTACCGTGTAAGGCTTGGGCCAATTAAAAATGTGAGTGAAGCTGACCGTGTACTTGCCAAAGTACTGCCGCTCAGCAAACAGGCGCGTATTACTGTTGAATAATCTAATTGCGTTGGAGTTTTTCCTTAATGCGTTTTCTAATTGCGCTGTTGCTTGCGCTGCTCCCTTCTTTTTCATTTGCCGCCAAACCTGCTGAAAAACCCGCTGCTGTGATGGTGGGCGGTTCAATTGCCAAACAAGCCTATTTAATTGATATGAATACGCAGACTGTGCTGCTTGATAAGGGCGGCGAAGTGCGCATGCCGACATCAAGTATGAGCAAGATGATGACCGTTTATGTGATGTTCGAAGCGCTCAAGGCCAATAAAGCCGCGCTGACGGATGAATACACAGTGAGCGAAAAAGCATGGCGATCCACCTATAAGGCGGAAGGTTCCAGTTCCTTTATGCCGCTCAACAGCAAAGTGAAGGTTGAAGATTTAATCCGCGGTATCATCATCCAATCCGGCAATGATGCAACCATAGTGTTGGCCGAAGGGCTTTCGGGTTCGGAAAGTGCCTTTGTCGCAGCAATGAATGACAAAGCGCAGCAATTGGGCATGAAGAACACGCATTTCGCAAATCCATCAGGCCTTCCTGACCCTGAGCATTATTCCACCCCGCAGGATTTAGCGTTGCTGGCGTGGCATCTGATTTATGATTTCCCCGAATATTATCATTATTTCGCGGAGAAAGAATTTACCTTCAATAATATCAAGCAGGGTAACCGCAACCCGCTGCTGTATAAAAACCTTGGTGTTGATGGACTAAAAACCGGTCATGCCGATGAAGCGGGTTATGGCATTACGGCATCTGCCATTCGCAACGGACGCCGCCTTATTTTAGTTGTGAATGGGCTTGCCAATATGCAGGAGCGTTCCGATGAAGCAGAGCGTTTGATCAATTATGGCTACGATGAATTCGCGCTTCTAAATGTTGCAAAGAAAGACGAACCCATCCGCACTGTAAAGGTAGCGTTTGGGGAAGCTAAAACAGTTCCCGTCGCAATTACTCGTGATGCGGCCGTGACGGTGCGAAATGCCGATCGCTCGAAAATAAAATCTAATGTGCAATTGGTTGAACCACTTGAAGCGCCAATTGCCAAGGGTACCGAAATTGGCAAATTTAACGTCATTATGGGTGATGAAAAACTTGCAACTTATCCGCTGGTTGCAGGCGAAAGCGTGCCAAAGCTTGGCTTTTTCCCTTTAATGTGGGCAAAATTACGCTTTATGATCACCGGGAAATATGACGAATAACGCGCTGAATACATACGGCACATTCATTACATTGGAAGGCGGCGAGGGCGCGGGTAAAACCACGCAGATTGCGCGCCTGAAAAACCGGCTGGAAGCTTTGGGCAAAAAAGTTATCACGACGCGAGAGCCGGGCGGCAGCGTAGGCGCAGAAGCTATTCGTAAATTACTGGTGGAGGGTGATACGCATCGCTGGGATGCAATGACCGAGGCGATGTTGCTATTTGCCGCGCGCCGTGACCATGTTGAAAAAGTTATCGCGCCAGCATTGGCCCGCGGAGATTGGGTGATTAGCGACCGGTTTTATGACAGCAGCACTGCGTATCAAGGATATGGTCAGGGATTGGAGCTATCGAAACTGGATGAGCTGCGTAAGCTTTCAATCGGTGAACTAAAACCCGATGTTACTTTTATTTTGGATTTGCCGGTTGAAGTCGGTTTGAAACGCGCCGCCGTTGAACAGCGTTATGAACGTATGGGCACGGCCTTTCATGAAAAGTTGCGGCAGGGTTTTTTAACCCTGGCAAAAGCAGAAAGCGGACGCATCAAAGTGATTGATGCAACCCAGACCGTCGAAGTTGTAGAAAACGCTATTTTTCAACATATTAGCAGCTTTATTTAACGTGGTTGCCCATGCTAAGGTTGGCGTATGTCAAATCACCCGCGCGAGCAATATGATTTTATTGGCCATGATGGTGCTGAACAGCAAATTGTTCAGGCTCTGGCGGGTGGCCGCTTACCCCATGCGTGGTTGATTACCGGCGCTGAAGGTGTTGGCAAGGCAACACTGGCTTACCGTTTTGCTCGCGCGATTTTGGCCAATAAAAAGGGCGGTAAAGATTTATCTGTATCACCGGATGCTTCGGCAGCAAAACTCATGGCTGCTTCATCGCACCCTGATTTATTGGTGCTTGAACGCCCGTTTGATGAGAAAAAAGGGCGATATTTACAGAATATCCCCGTTGATGACGTACGCAAGGTTGCGCCGTTTCTACGCCTGACCGCCAGTCAGGGCAGCGCGCGCGTTGTGATTGTGGATGGTGCTGGCACCCTTGGCCGTGCAGGGCAAAACGCAATTTTGAAAATTCTGGAAGAACCGCCTGAAAACGCGATTATTTTGTTAACGGCAGAAAGTGCAGCAGTATTGTTGCCGACTATTCGTTCGCGTTGCCGTGTATTGAAGTTAGACCGTTTATCGGAAGCGCATTTACGCCAGATTGCCGCGCAGCATGACATATCCGAAAATCTGGACTTTATCTTGAAACTGGCGGATGGCAGCGCAGCGCGGATGCTGCGCTATGCGGCATGTGAAGCACATGAACTTTATCAAAGCTGGTGCGAATTTTTAAAAACCCCCGACAGCCCCGTTTTGCGTTTAAAGCTGGCAGAAAGCTGGTCCGGACGAAACAACGAGGATGTGTATTACACCGCGCAGGAAGTGATGTTTTCATGGCTTCAGCGGTTGATACAGGCCAAGGCGCGTGGAACAAAGCCCGAGCCGCTGCTGCCATCGGAAATTGCGATGTTGCAGGGGCTTTATCCGCAACTGCGGCTTGAAAGGCTATTGCAGTTATGGGATGAGTTGTCCGGCCAAGCCAAGGATGCCGAGCATCATAATCTTGATCATAAAATTGTATTGTTAAACATGTTTGATAAGACAGCGAATTTACTCGCTGCATAATTAGGATTGTGTAAGCCCCGCATAAGCAAGCAGTTGTTTGCGTGTTTCAGGACGCAGGCGTGCAAGGGCAGCATCGCTGTTCACTTCGCCGCGCCGTTTCAATTTTTCAATTATTCTTCGGAATGCCAATTTATTTAATTCGGTTGATTGTGGTATGTCATCAAGGTTCATTCCCTGTTCATTTGCATAGGCTTCAATCGCCTTAATCCTGTTTTCTGAAGTAGGATGGGTCGGTGCTGTTATTCTAGACGTTTTTGTTTCTTTTATTGCGGCTTTCTTTTTTTCCTTGCGGACGATGCCGTTGGCTTCTCTAAATCGGCGAATGGCACCGCTTATGCTGCCTATGAAGGATGTTTCTTTTTCAAGCTGCTGCATGAACATCATTTTTTTGCGATAACTTATGGCTGCGGCTGGATCAAGGGTCATCTTCACCGCATCCAGATCTGCACGAAACTCCATGGCGTGGTTGTGGGGAGCCATTACATAATGGCTTGCGACGCTGCCAAAAATGACCGAGTAGTACATTGTAGTAAGATCTATGAGCATAGAACTACCCGGTAGCAATTCAGATATCTTCGTCATGATAGCGGTTGTAGCAACGCATACTGGCAGGCTTATTGCAGCGTAAGGAAAAACCCGTCGCCAGTCGCGGTTTTTGATATGTGATAACTCATGCGCACTGACGATCGCCAACTCACGCGGATTGCATATTTCAACCATTGCTGGATAAATGCTCACCCTTCCTTGGAATTCGCGGAACGGGGCATAAAATCCTTCCGCAATTCGTGCCGTTACGCTTGGTGTCTTGTAGGATGCTTTTTTGATTGCCTTTACATCAAGCAGGTAGGAGCGTGCCATTGCATTTAAATGAAATTGACGGCTTCTTCTTGTACTTATCCTGCTTGTTCTGCGTTGGATGGTAACATGGACGCTTCTTGGATTTATTTTGTATTGAGCTGCCAGTTTATCGAAACCTTCACCAAGTACTTTGAGGTCTTTATCGGGAATAGGGGTTCCGGTAATCGGGCCAATAACTGGCTTTGTGACATCAACACCAGCTTTCAGGGATTCTGGGGCATTTGGCGCGCCATTAATGTAGTAATATCGATTTGCTCTACGTGCATTTGTTCTAGCCAAAGTGCGGTATAACATATAAAAAATACCTACATTAAGATTTTAATCCTTAGCCATTATACCGCATAATAATACTTTCATTACGAGGGCTGATTAGGAGGCATGAATGGTTAATAGGATAAAAATGATAAGAAACGGAACTGAATGACGAAGCATTATACCATCACCACCCCGATTTATTATGTGAATGATAGCCCGCATATTGGCCATGCCTACACGTCGTTGGCGTGTGATGTGCTGGCGCGGTTTAAGCGCATGGATGGATATGATGTGCATTTTCTTACCGGTACGGATGAACATGGGCAGAAGGTTGCCAAATCCGCCGAAACTGCGGGCGTTGACCCGTTAACATTTTGTGACCGTGTATCGCAAAACTTCCGTGATCTTGGCAAGGCGATGCAATATACGAATGATGATTTTATTCGGACAACCGAACCCCGCCACATCAAGGCATGTCAGGCGCTGTGGGCGGAGCTGATTAAGCGCGGCGAGATTTATCTGGATAAATATGCAGGCTGGTACGCCGTGCGCGATGAAGCATTTTATGCTGCCGATGAATTAAAGGATGGTCCAAATGGCAAAAAAATTGCCCCTTCCGGCGCGGAATGCGAATGGGTGGAAGAACCCAGCTATTTTTTCAAACTATCGGCATGGCAGGACAAGCTGTTGGCGTTTTATGAAAAAAATCCTGATTTCATTTTACCAGTAAGCCGTAGAAATGAAGTGATTAGTTTTGTAAAGGGCGGTTTGCGCGATTTGTCGGTTTCACGCACGACCTTTACATGGGGCATTTCCGTGCCCGGTGATGAAAAGCATATCATGTATGTGTGGCTGGATGCGTTGACGAATTACATTACGGCGCTCGGTTACCCTGATACGAATTCGTCACTTTATAAAAAGCATTGGCCCGCAGACGTGCACATGGTGGGCAAGGATATTTTGCGTTTTCATACCGTGTATTGGCCTGCATTCCTGATGGCTGCCGGTTTAGAGCCGCCAAAGCGGGTGTTCGCCCATGGGTGGTGGACCAATGAAGGGCAGAAAATTTCCAAATCAACCGGTAATGTGATTAACCCGCTGGAACTTACTGCAACCTATGGTTTGGATCAGGTGCGTTATTTCCTGCTGCGCGAAGTGCCGTTTGGTCAAGATGGCGATTATGCCAAGGCCGCGATGATCCAGCGCATCAATTCCGATTTGTCGAACAATTTTGGTAATCTGGCACAGCGTACATTGTCCATAATCAATAAAAATTGCAATGCCGCTGTGCCGAATGCAGGCGCACTTACTGAAGCAGATAAAGCTTTACTGCAACGTGCCTATAATTTGCTGCCGCTATGCCGTGGTCATTTGGATGTGCAGGCGTTTAACAAAGCGCTGGATGAAATCTGGGCAGTGTCGGGCGAGGCCAACCGTTATATTGATGAACAAATGCCGTGGACATTGAAAAAAACCGACCCCCTGCGCATGGAAACGGTTTTATATGTATTGGTTGAAACCATTCGCTGCCTTGCGCTGATTACGTTGCCATTTATGCCATCATCCATGAATAAATTGCTTGACCAATTAGCGGTAAGTGAAGGCCACAGAAATTATACGGAACTGAACGCAAGTCATGCACTAAAAGCTGGAACCCCATTGCCTGCACCGCAAGGTATCTTCCCGCGCTTTGTTGAGGCACCCGCCGCATGAGCCCCAATCCTAACAACTTGGTGTTAATTGACACACATTGCCATCTCGATTTTCCGGAGTTTAAAGAACAGCGTGATGCCGTTGTACAACGCGCACGCGATTCCGGCGTAAAGCGGATGATTACCATCTGCACCCATGCCAGCCGGTTTGAAGGCGTTCGGCAAGTTGCAGAGACATATGATGATGTGTATTGCAGCCTTGGCGTTCATCCGCACCACAGTGGTGAAGAAGGCGAATTGGTGGAAGCCAAATGGCTGGTGGAACAGAGCAAATATAAAAAAGTCGTCGGGCTTGGTGAAACGGGGCTGGATTATTATTACAATAACAGCCCTGTAGAATTGCAAAAAGAAAGCTTTAAACGACATATCCACGCAGCTTTGGAAACCGATTTGCCATTGATAGTGCATACGCGCGATGCAGATGAAGATACTTACCAAATCCTTAAGCGCGAAGGGCAGGGGAGGCTGCGGGGCTTATTGCACTGTTTTAGTTCTGGCGCAAAGCTGGCCGAGCAAGCAGTGGAGATGGGTTTTTATTTGTCTCTCTCGGGTATTGTGACATTCAAAAAATCGCAGGATCTGCGCGACATTGTGAAGAACATTCCGCTGGATAAAATTTTAGTGGAAACGGATGCGCCGTTTTTGGCACCAATGCCGCATCGCGGGCGCACCAATGAACCTGCTTATGTGGTTCATACTGCTGCAACGATTGCCGATGTTAAGGGTGTAAGTTTGGAAGAGCTGGGCCGAATTACAACTGAAAACGCGCTGCGCGTATTTAATTTAATGAGTGCGCCTAATTAAACGTCGGTTGCGTGATTGCTGCTGCACCTGTTGCGACCGCAGGCCATATTTGCGGCGGTTTTGCCTTGGTTTGAACCGCGGCAGGCATTGGCTTTCCACGTGTTTGCGGGCAGCTGCGGTGCAAGGTTGCTACTATCAATTCAGGTGTTACCTCGATATCCATAATCTTGGCAACTTCAATCAATGCAGCATTGCGCCCGCCGATTGTGCGTGCTTCGCGCCCGCATAATTCCTTGGCCGACATGCCATGAATGGAAATATCATTCGCCGTGATGCCATAGGGGTTTGACGCAAGCAGACCTTGGGAAATAGCAGCGCGTTCTTCTGTCACTTCCATAAGTTTTTTATCGGAGACGACTTGTGCATAGAGGAATTTAACAATACGTTCGGCTTGCGCTTTAGAAATCTTGCCGCTGGCATTGCTGACCCGTACGTGGCGTTCATGCACGCGCACTACATCCGTTCCATTGACCATAAAAAAAACCACCAAAGTGTTTCCTTTGGTGGCTGCGGCCAGAACCTCGGTGTCGGTGGCGGAAGTTAGTGTTTCAATCTCCTTGGAGATTTTGTTTCGGAGCTTTGGAACGGGTGGTACGTCGTTGTTTTCGCTCATAAACATCCTACCAATATATATGATTACAAGGGTAAATTGATGCCAATTACTATGTACCGGTAGTATTTGAAGTCAAGCGAGAATCTGTAAAAGTGCCCCCTATGAAAAGCAATATGACAGTCACCATTTTGGGGTGCGGTTCATCAGGTGGATTGCCGCTTATTGGCAATGACTGGGGAAAGTGCGATCCGAACAATCCCAAAAACCGCCGCACGCGTGCATCTGTGCTAATCGAGCAGGATGATACAACCCTGCTGATTGATACAAGCCCCGATATGCGCGAGCAATTGCTGCGCGAAAATGTGCAAAAGTTGAATGCGGTTTTATATACCCATGCCCATGCCGACCATTGCCATGGCATTGATGATTTGCGTTCGATGAATTGGCGCATGCAAAAGCCAATTGATATTTATGGTGATGCACTAACCATTCAAAAACTGACGTCACGGTTTGATTATATTTTTAATCACCGTGTGGAAGGTGATGCGTATTATAAACCAGCACTTAATCCCCATATTATCGAGGCGGGAAAGCAGCTAACGCTTGGGACAATACCAATCTTGCCCTTCGAACAAGACCATACCTACGTCAAATCACTTGGATTTCGTATGGGTAAATTCGCTTATACGACCGACGCAAAGCGGCTTGATGAGGATGCGTTTAAGGCATTAGAAGGGGTGGATGTATGGGTGGTGGATTGTGTGAGCAAAAACCCGCATCCCACGCATTCGCATTTGCAGCAAACCATCGACTGGGTTGCCCGAGTAAAGCCTAAAATGGCGTATTTAACCCATATGGGGCAGGGGCTGGACTACGCAGCAATCAAGCAGGAATTGCCAAGCCATATCGAACCTGCTTATGATGGTTTAAAAATTAATTTAGCGTGATTTTTTATTTATTTATCCGGAGCAATTATGGCGATCAAACTAATCATATTTGATTGTGATGGTACCATTGTCGATACCAGTATGGTGCATGCGCAAGCATCCAGCATGGCATTGAAAGCGCTGGGCATTGATATCCAACCGCAAGAATTGTTGGATTTGACGGCAGGCATGGATGGACGCACGGCATTCGAATTCTTGCGCACACATCCGCAACATGGCTTTTCGGCAGATGCTGATTTTGCAGCGTTCAAGACACACGCCGATGCCAATTTTTTAAATGCTTTGCACCAGATTCATGCGGATAGTTTGTGCGTTGAAGGGTTCCCAACATTCTTTGATATGGCGGAAAGCCGCAATTGCATTTTTGCTGCTGCATCGAATGGCGCACATCATAATGTAATGGCGTCGCTTGAGCGTGTGGGTTATGCGCAGCGGTTTCACAGCATAGTAGTTGGCGCACAAGTGGCGCGGCCGAAACCAGCACCGGATATGTTGCTTCATATTATTGAACAGGCAGCGCAGCAGGGCATCCGGCCGCATGAAATCGCATTTTTTGGCGATACCATGGCCGATGTGCATGCCGGCAAGGCCGCAGGGCTTACGGTCTATACGGTTATAGGCGCATTTAAAGGCACTGCTGCGGATAAAGCCAATTTAAAGGACGAAATGCATCAACACGGTGCGCACGTGTTTGAAAACTATTTCGATGCATTGTGCATTTTAACGCAGCGTCCAGCGCATCATATTGATATTCACAAACGGAATAGGCCAAAAATTCGACTCGCCAGCTAACGAATTCAGCCTTTTATGAGTATTAATATGGGCATGAAACTATACTGGGCAATTGCCAAGCGGCATTTAGTCTGCATAGGATGAAGTATAGCAATCCCAGTATGTTAGAGGGCGATATTAATGTTGCATATTTTAAGTCGAATTTCGTCAAGCGTGCCCGCCTTATTCCGCAGCAGCGCGCAGGAAATTCAATATAGCCCGGAGGTTTTTGACAGCAAACCAACCAAGAGCGGCACTCTTGTGCGCTTGACCTATGACATGATTTTGGAAATGGAGGTACGCAAACCAGGTTTTATTGCAAAGCTGGTGGATTATGAAGTTGTTGCGCCATACCCAACCGATGGCAGTTTGCATGACGAATTGAAACGTCGTTTTGGTCATACCAATTCGAGGCGCATGGTGTTTGCAATTATGGATGACAAGGATGCCCCCGAAGGCCACATCGCTGAGCCGTTAAGTATTATTTATGGCGCGGTCAGTGGCCGGCTTGCTAGAACGCTGCGTGAAATTATCTCAGGAATTTTTGGCAATCAAAACGGAGATACTGCAAGCACTGTTACGTGCTACAGCGCAATTAATATGGCGCATAAGGATACGGGCCGCCGCAAGGAATTGAGTAAGGGAATTGGCGCGCGCCAAGTTGAAGAAGCCCGCAAAGTCATTAAAGAACATTTTCCTTCAATTATTGAAATGGCAACGCTATCACCGCTTATCGGCTTTGATAAGTGGCTGCAAACGGATGCCACTGAAGCTGATATTGCGGCATTAACAGAAAGTCTGTCTGAAGCCAAAAAACCAATATCGCTGGAAACATTGCGTGCAGCACGGGCAGCTGGTGGAGATGCAATGTCGGAGCCAAAGGTTCTGGAAGCGACCAAGCGCGCAATCGCCGTGTTTATCATGCGTATGAAGCAAGGCCGTGATGGCAAGCCGGGATTTGTCGATAATGCAGCCGGATTACATGTGCCGGTCGGCGCAGATATTGCCGAGATTTTGGTAGATGATCCGAGCGATCCGCGCGTTAGATATTATTATTCGATGAACGACCGGGTTCTGGCGGCCAATGCCAAGCGCTATGAAAAGGACGGCGTGATAACCGTTGCGCCTCAGGTGAGAAAATATCTGTCGAAGGCGATGGCGGCCAAGGTTCAGATTGCCAAGGGAACCATGTTTAGAGGAGCCGATTACCGCGCGGCGGCCAAGATATATATTGGCCTATAATACCTGCCGTTACTTCTTAATTTAACATAATACATATTATACGACTAAGGCATGTAGAAATTTAGTAGTCTTTTCCCATAAGCGTCATATACAACGTTCCCTTTTTTCTAAAAAGCACCGAGGGAACAATGAGAAGAATGGGATTAGTTACGATGAACCAAAGAGAGATACAACGCCTGCGCGTTATTCAAGACCTTATCAGCCAACGAACCACTGTGATGGCTGCCGCCCAACTGTTAAGTATCACGCATCGGCAGATTAGGAATCTGAGAGCTAGATTTGTTGAGCATGGCCCAGCTGGCCTCACCTCCCGCCGCCGTGGCAAACCAAGTAATCGGCGACTACCTGAAACACTGCGGCATCACGCAATCAACATCGTGAAGACTTATTACGCCGACTTCGGTCCTACATTCGCATGCCAAAAACTCCGCGAGCAACACCGCATACATGTCAGCATTGGTACGCTGAGAGCATGGATGATGAGTGAAGGCATCTGGCTCCATAAGATTGAACGAGCCAAGAAAGTGCATCAGCCCCGCTACCGTAGAGAATGTTATGGCGAGCTAGTTCAGGTTGATGGCTCACAGCACTGGTGGTTTGAGGATAGGGCACCCAAATGCACTCTGCTCGTCTTCATCGATGACGCAACGAGCAAATTGATGCATCTGAAGTTTGTGCCAACGGAGAGTGCGTTCGCCTACTTCGAAGCAACGACTGAGTACCTCGAGATGCATGGAAAGCCTGTGGCGTTCTACAGCGATAAACACAGCGTCTTTCGGGTGACAAACAAAAACGCGGTTGGTGGCAATGGGATGACACAATTTGGTCGCGCCCTTCGCGAGTTAAACATTGACATTATCTGCGCGAACACACCACAAGCCAAAGGTCGTGTGGAACGCGCGAACCGAACTCTGCAAGATCGTCTTGTCAAAGAGCTGAGGCTAGCTGGGGTGACTGGCATCGAGGCTGGCAACGCTTTGCTTTCGACATTTATCGTAGACTACAACTCGCGTTTCAGTCGCCTCCCCTTGAATGACAAAAATCTTCATCGACAACTTGAGGCAGATGAAAGTTTGAGAGACATCTTCGTATGGAGGGAAGAGCGTTCAGTGTCGCAAAACCTTACGCTTCAGTTCGACAAAGTCGTATTCATGTTGGAGCCTGGCGAAGTGGCATCAAAACTGGCAGGCAAACGCGTTACCGTTTCGGTCTATCCAAGTGGACGGATTATGATCTCCTATGAAGGGTTGCCTTTGACCTACCAAATTTTTGATAAGGTCAGACAAGTCAACCAAGCAGCGATTGTTGACAACAAGCGTCTCTCTGCGGCCTTGGAACATATTCAGGCGGAGCAAGCGAAGCGTCCTATGTATCGCAGCGAGAAGGCACCACGTTGGAGTTCGGTTACTGTCGCGCCATTTTCTCAGGGAACTCCAATTAGTCAGAAGCGTAAAACTCGCAAACTGGCATCAACCGTCGTCGAACTAAGAAAGAAGCCCCCGATGATGCGTCGACCGTCGGAATCGACACCAATCCTTTCTTACGAAGATGAATTGTGTTTGGCTATTGGCCGGCAGATTCAGGCGGAAAAACGGGCTGAACATGAACACAAGCTTGCAGCGCGGCGCAAGAGCCGAGCTGCTGGATCAGCTGCCAGCGGAGTGATTAAGGGGCGGATATCGTTTGCAAAAACTGCATAATCAAACTCTGCCCTCGGCGATTCCATGAGCCCCTTGAAGTCGGCGAGCCGACCCACTATAAGTGCTAATCAGTTGCGGTATGAATCCTTTTTTCACTGAAGATTGTTATTGCAAGAAATATGCGCTACTGTTTTCCCTTCTACTAGACTTGTTTTGTTCACCTGATGTTGAAAAAGCTAATTCATATCATCATTGTGCTTTGCCTTCTGTGGGCACCTTGTGTGCATGCACTCGAAATGCATGGCAGCGCAAGTGTATCTGATGTCATGGTAATAGCATTGGAAAAAACGGGCGACTGTGCAGATGACAAAGTGGATATCACCCACTCCACGCACAAATGCTGTGGTGATCATTCTTCTTATATTTTCTTCGAAAAAATCCATTTCAGTGGCAGTATATTTTCAACGGCTACTTTTATTTTTAAAGATACATCTAAATCATCTGCCATTGTTGAGCCTGCTTTAGAGCCACCCACAGCTTAACTTGTTCTAATTGTCCTCGATGGAGCACTTTCGGTTTTATGGATTAAGACGAAATTGGCATCCATATAAATTAACAAGTTTTGTGAAGTTATCTCATGCATCTAGCTTATTTATTAGCCCTGTTCTGCGGCATTATTTTTACAGCCCACTCAGCCTTTGCTACGATTGAGGCAGCAGATAACGGTAATATTCCGCTGCTTGCTAAAACGGCTTCTAAAGCTGGTACTGGCTTGACGTTAGAAAAGGTTATAGCGACAGCGCTTACTCAATCGCCGCGCCTACAAGGTGTTCAAAAAAGCACAAATGCAGCACGAAGCGCGCGTGACCAAGCGGGTGCTTGGCCAAATCCTGAAATCGGAGTTGGTGCTGAAAACTTTGCTGGAAGCGGGCCTTATGGCTCCTTCACATCTGCCGAACTGAATTATGGCGTTTCACAGCAGCTGCCCATCACAGGTAAGCTTGATGCTCGTAAAGCTATTGCTGAAGCTGGGGTTAGCCGCGCCACGCTGGATGAAGAGGCTGCAAGGCTTGATGTCATTCGTGATACAACAATCGCATTCATGGCAGTGGTTGCAGCCGAAGAAAGCGTCTATCTTGCAACAGAACAAAAGGAACTTGCCGCAGACGTACTTCAATCGGTAAGCCGCCGCGTTGGTGCCGCTGCTGCTCCCCTTATTCAGCGCAGTCGATCCGAGGTTGAGTATGCAACGGCCATTCTGGCGCTTGATAAAGCTTCGCGTGAACGAGATATTTCACGTCATGCGCTGGCGGCAATAATTGGCCAAGATGTTTTTGAAGCCTCCTTAGCGAAGGAGGTGTTTTATGAAATTGAGAAACCTGCCCCTCTTGCTAACTTGCGTCCCGATGATCCTTTGATTGACCGTTTACGGCAAGACAGCACCCTTGCACAGGCCAGAGCCCGCATTGAGCTGGAGCAAGCCAATGCACTTCCCGATCCACGGGTAAGCGTGGGCGTTAGGGAATTTCAGGCAACCGATGACCGCGCCTTACTGGTTTCTTTGGCCATGCCAATTCCTATCTTTGATTTAAACGGCGGCAATATTGAAAAGGCACGCCAAGAGGCCTTGCGCACGGAGCTTGATAACAAGCAGGCATCGCGCGATCGCACAGCAGAAGTCTCCCGCGCACATGCACGGCTGATGCGTAGTTTTGTCGAGGTCAATACGCTCAAAAACTCAATCCTACCATCTGCTACACAAGCCTTTCGTTTATCAAGGGAAGGTTACACCGCAGGACGATTTCCCTATTTAGAAGTGCTTGACGCACAGCGAAGCCTTTTTCTAGCGCGTCAGCAAAAAATTGATGCCCTTCGGGAATTTCATACCGCCAAGGCTGAGCTGACGCGTCTGATCGCCAAGGCACCTGCCAAACCATCGCAATCAGGAGAGCATCATGCCGAGTAAAACTGTTTTTATCATTCTTGCCGTGCTGGCACTTGTGGGCGGAGGATCTTACCTTGCTCTGAGGCAGCATGTGCCGCGCCTGGACAAGTCCGCATCTGCCTCTGATAGCATCGATACCCATGCACATGATGGTCACGCGCACGAGGATCACGGTGAGGAAAAACCCGCAACCGTCGCTGACACGCATGAGCATGAGAAAAGTGATGCCCACACTGAGGCTAAGTCTCATGATGATTCCGTCAAAATTGATCCAGCCGCCGCTCGTGCACTGCAAATAAACGTCCTCGAAGCCGGCAGCGGCACCATACGCCAAACCATCGATGTTACAGGCCGCATCACGCTCGATCAGACGACGACTGCGCAAGTTAAGGCGCGGTTTCCCGGCATTATTCGCAGTGTCGTCAAGCAACCTAGCGATGTCGTCAAAGCTGGCGACACTCTGGCCACCGTCGAAAGTAACGACAGTTTGCAGGTCTATCCGGTCAAGTCGCCTGTCACCGGCACCGTGCTCACGCGCACAGCCAATATCGGTGAGCTTGCCAATGACAGTGCCCTCTTCGTTGTTGCTGATCTGAGCAGGCTCTGGGTCGAACTCTTTGTGTTTGCCCGCGATGGCGATAAGATCAAAGCTGGCCAGCCCGTTCGTGTCCGCCGCCTTGATGATACCGCCGCAGCCGAAGCCACGCTCACGCTGGTTTTGCCCACAGCCGACCCTTCCAGCCAAACCATCGTCGCCCGCGCCACACTGCCCAACGCCGAGGGCCTATGGCGCGCGGGCATGAGCGTACGGGCGTCGATCGCGCATGCCGAATCGAATGTCACGGTCGCCGTGCAATCGCAGGCGATCCAGCGCGTGGAAGGGGTCGACGTCGTCTTCGTGCAGACGGCGGATGACACTTACCAAGCCCAACCCATCGTCCTCGGCATCAGCGATGGCACATGGACGGAAGTGCGCAGTGGCCTGGCTGCAGGCCAGCGCTACGTTGCATCGAACAGCTTCATTCTTAAAGCCGAGATGGGCAAAGCCGGCGCCGAGCATGACCACTAATCTGAAAGGGCACCCCGCCATTGATTGAACGTATTATATCTTTTTCTTTGCGCTATCGCCTGCTGATCGTTTTGATTGTTGCTGCCATTGCTGCCCTTGGCCTCTTCACACTGCGGTCGCTGCCGATCGATGCCGTCCCCGACATCACCAACAATCAGGTTCAAATCAACACTCTTGCACCGGCGCTCTCGCCAACCGACGTCGAGAAGCTTGTTACTTTTCCGGTCGAGACGGCGCTCGCCGGAATTCCCGGCCTGGAATCAACGCGTTCCATCTCACGCAATGGCTTCAGCCAGGTCACCGCAATCTTCCGCGACGACATCGACATCTATTTTGCGCGCGCTCAAGTCAACGAACGCCTGACGGAAGCTAAGGAAAGTCTCCCAGCCGGTGTCGACCCAAGGCTTGGTGCAATTTCGACGGGCCTTGGCGAAATCTATATGTGGACGGTCGAGTACGAACACCCCGCCGGGAAAGGCGCACAACCCACAGAAAATACACCCGGCTGGCAAGCAGACGGCAGCTATCTCACACCGGAAGGGCAGCGTCTTTCAGATTCTATCGCACAGGCAGCCTATCTCCGCACCGTTCAGGACTGGATCATCCGTCCGCAACTCAAGGGCGTCAAAGGCGTCGCCGGCGTAGATGCGATCGGCGGCTATGTCAAACAGTACCAGGTTCAGCCCGACCCGGCCAAACTGGTTGCCCTCGCGCTCAGCTTCACTGACATCGTCATGGCACTCGAGCGCAACAACCTCAGCATCGGCGCCGGTTATGTAGAGCGTCACGGTGAAGCCTATGTCGTCCGCGCCGATGGCCGCATCGCGGATAAGGCGCAAATTGGCGATGTTGTTGTTGCCACTCGCGGCAGTGTCACAACACGCATTAAGGATCTTGCGACCGTCGCCATCGGCACCGAGCTGCGCACCGGCTCCGCCTCCGAGAACGGCGAGGAAGTGGTCGTCGGTACAGCCCTCATGCTGATTGGAGAAAACAGCCGGACCGTGTCGGAAGCGGTTGACGCCCGCATCACCGAAATTGCGAAAACTCTACCGCCCGGTATTCGCATCAAGACGGTTCTCAATCGCACCAAGTTGGTCGATCGCACCATCGCGACCGTCAAGACCAACCTCACCGAAGGCGCGCTGCTCGTCATCGCGATTCTGTTTGCGCTTCTTGGGAATTTTCGTGCTGCCCTCATCACCGCTCTGGTGATCCCGCTGTCGATGCTGATGACGGCCATTGGCATGGTCCATTGGGGCATCAGCGGCAATCTCATGAGCCTCGGCGCGTTAGATTTCGGACTCATTGTCGATGGCGCCGTGATCATCACCGAGAATTGTCTGCGGCGTCTCGCCCTGCGCCAGCATCATGAACAGCGCCTGCTGACGCTCGAGGAGCGGCTCGATGAAGTCATGTCGGCCAGCAGCGAAATGGTGCGCCCCTCGCTCTTCGGCCAGGGCATCATCATCATGGTCTATCTGCCCCTGCTGGCCTTTACCGGCGTCGAAGGCAAGATGTTCGCGCCCATGGCTCTCACCGTCATCATCGCCCTGGTCGCCGCATTTGTTCTCTCGCTCACCTTTGTGCCAGCGATGCTCGCACTGCTGGTGACAGGAAAAATCGAGGAGAAAGAAAACCAACTAATTAGCAATGCCAAGCATGGCTACGAAAAAGCGCTGTCACACGTGCTTCGAGCGCCGATCCCGTTGTTCATAGCAGCACTCGCGGGTGTCGCGCTCGCGATACTCGTGTTCTCGCGCATGGGCCAGGAGTTCATTCCCACGCTCGATGAGAAGGATATCGCCATGCACGCCATGCGCATTCCCTCGACCTCGCTGTCCCAGTCGCAGGAGCTGCAGTTTGCAGTTGAACGTGCCGTCAGCACAGTACCCGAGGTTTCGTTCGTCTTCTCCAAAACCGGCACTGCGGAGATGGCGGCCGATCCCATGCCCCCCAACGTCTCCGACACCTTCATCATTCTCAAAGATCATGACCAATGGCCCGATACGTCGATGACCAAGGCACAGGTGATCGAGAAGATCGCCGCCGCCGTGGCCGCCGTGCCTGGCAGCAACTACGAGTTCACGCAGCCCATCCAGATGCGCTTCAATGAGCTCATCTCCGGTGTGCGTTCCGATGTCGCTGTTAAAGTCTATGGCGATGACTCGGCGGTGCTCGAAGCAACCGCCGCCAAAATCATGCAAACGCTGAAGTCCGTTGCAGGCGCCGCCGATATCAAGACCGAACAAACCTCGGGCCTGCCAGTTCTCGACATCCAACTCGACCGCACCGCCATTGCTCGTCATGGGCTCAATGCCAGCGATGTGCTCGACGTGATTGCAATCGCCATCGGCGGGCGCGACGCCGGCCTAGTCTTCGAGGGAGATCGGCGCTTCGAGATCGTCGTCCGCCTTCCCGATCGCCTGCGGCAAGACCTTGCCGCACTCGAAAACCTGCCCATCCTGTTGCCCGCTTCCGAAAACACGATTGCCATGGACGGGCATGTCAACGATCGGCCCATCTACGTGCCACTGAAGCAGTTGGCCTCCCCCGTCATCAGTGACGGTCCGAACCAAATCAGCCGTGAGAATGGCAAACGCCGCATCGTCGTCCAGACCAATATCCGTGGCAGAGACATTGGCTCGTTCGTCGCCGAGGCAAAAGCGGCGATTGATCGCCAAGTCACGCTCCCGTCCGGCTACTGGTTGGACTGGGGCGGTCAGTTCAAAAACCTCGAACAGGCCAAGGCACGATTGAGCATCGTCGTGCCGGCGTGCTTTCTCATGATCCTGGTGCTGCTGTTCGCAGCCCTAGGTTCGGCCAAGCAAGCGCTGCTCGTTTTCTCCGGCGTCCCTCTCGCGCTGAGCGGCGGGATATTCACCCTGTGGCTGCGCGATATGCCGTTCTCGATTTCGGCGGCGGTAGGGCTCATTGCCCTCTCGGGTGTTGCCGTCCTCAATGGGCTCGTCATGATCACCCGTATCAATCAGCTGATCGAGGATGGATTAGAGGTGCACCAGGCCATTATCGAAGGCTGTCTTTCGCGGCTTCGTCCGGTGCTGATGACCGCCCTCGTTGCCAGCCTTGGCTTTGTACCGATGGCACTCGCGACCGGCGCTGGCGCAGAGGTGCAAAAGCCTTTGGCCACCGTCGTCATTGGCGGCCTGATCACGGCCACAGTGCTTACCCTGTTTGTATTGCCAGCAGCCTACAAGTGCTTCGGCATGTTTTCACGTAGCAAGGAATGAGGGTCGATGCTTTACAGCTCAGCAGAGACCGATATGCGCGAAGACAAAGCAAAAAACAGAGGATCCAGCCTCGATGCCTATCGGCGTGAGACGCCATGTAGATACGGCACACTACCGCTACGATTCCCTTTAGCTCCGTGTCCTTTGAACGGACCTGATTGAGGACGCATGGCCATACCCAAACTGATCCATCAAACGACGACGTCGCGCGACACACTCACAGAGCCGTTTAAAGCAAATCTTCAAACCATGAAAGATTTGCATCCTGGCTGGACGTTTGCCTTTTACGATGGCGCAGGCCGTCTCGATTTTATCCGCAAGCACTTTGACAAGGAGATGGTGCGAACATATCTTTCTATCAATCCCAAGTATGCCCAGCCCGTGCCGATTTGTTCCGATATTTATTGCTTTATCAATGTGGCGGTGTTTACCTCGACATAAAATCTTCAACGACAATCTGTTTAGATAGTGTTTTGCAAAGCACTGACCAGTATTTGTTATCACACTGGGATAATGCGCGTGGCAGGCCATTTGAAGGATGGGGCATACATGCAGAAACACCGTATCCTGGTGAATTTCAACAATGGCATATTTTCGCCGCACCTCGGCATCCATTTCTGGAACGCGTTATTCGATCCGTTCAGATGAACATACACTGCTATAACGCATCTCTGGATGGTACCGGTAAGCGGGCGGTTCTTCGGGTCACCGGACCGATTGCCTATACTAAAGCAATCCGTCCTTTGCTGGGTCAGGTGAAGTCGCGCCTCGTCAACATTGGCGATCTAGGTCTTGTCTATTCATTCTTCGATCCATCCAATGAAGAATTCCAACGCAGCGGACGATTGGTACATGAGGCTCTTACGCCAAATCACTACCGCAGTCTTTTTGAACCGCTCATTTTAAAATAAATGAAAGTCTGATTGCTTATACCAACGGCCTCGAGGGGCCTTTGGGCTATGTGGGGAGCCCAGGCCCTCTCGGCCAATGCTGAACCTGGTTGGCTAACCCCTTGAACTACCTAAGCCTGTGGAAATCTGTACATGATTCTGGATGGGTAATTTCTACCCCTTCCCAACAAGGCATGTACAGCCTTGTCGGAATGGTCGCACCAACATCCCCTTTGTCATTAGGGCGCCGATACCCATCGACAACACCACTGAGCCAGCAAAGCGGCTTTGCACGCGACGTTACGCGTGTCTAAGTGCCATATAATAAAACTAAATTAGAACAGCTTCAGGATGGCCTGTTGCAGCTGTCCGGAGATGCCAAGCGATGTTATGCCAAGGGAGTTGCGGGCTTGCAATGCCTGCAAATTTGCGCCCTCCTCGTTCGTATCGGCCAAGGTAAGATTATCTGATGCGGTTTGCAGCGTGCTGATCAGGTTGTCGGTGAAGTCCTGCCGTGTTGTGATAACCGTGGTATTATTACCAAAACTGGATGCTGTCGTACGCAGCTTCGTTAACGCCGTAGCAAGCTGCGATACGGCCGTATTGATGTTACTGTCAGAAACAAAGCCCGCAGCCGCTACCGCAACGCTGAGGCCCGCGGTTGTATCAATCGACAAATTGGTGTTGGTGATGGTCAGTTTTGATGTGTTGTCTTCATTAAAATAAACCACAAGGCTAAGCGATGTCTGCCCAATAAGGTTGGTGCCATTGAAGCGCGCATCGTTTACGAGCGAGTTGACCTGGACCAGCAAGTCATTGAACTGAACAGCAAGACCTGAACGCGTCGTTGCATCCGTTGTTTGTAAGGCAGCAGTAGTCAAACCTTGGGCCTGCTGGACAATCTTGGTGATGCCATCAATGGCTACCGCAGCCGCCTTCACGGTTTGTAGCGCATTTGATAAACCGTCTTTCACGTTCGATAAGTCGTTGGCGCGGTTTAGAAAGCCGATGCTGGCAAAATAGGCGGTTGCGCCATCAAGCGCGGAAGCGACGCGTTTGCCCGTTGAAAGACGGTTTTGCGTTTGGTTTAAAAGACCTGCGGTCTGTTGCAGAGATAACAAATTGGCGCGTGCGCCTGCGGTAAGTGAAATATTTGATATCGGCATGTGTGTTAGCTCCATCATGTTCGCAAATGTGTGAATGCGAATGAATCACACTGCTTTGACACTTCAGCGGTAACATACGATGGTAATTATTATCAATATCAAACGACTGGAGAATCAGGATTCTCGAACAGCTAATTTTTAGCACCCTTATTTTTTGCCGTGTTTAGCGTCCTTGGGGTACAGCCAATCCATTTTTTCCTGCTTTAAACGCAAGAATGTCTGGCTATTGGGATTGCGTTTTAGCACATCTTCCAGAACGGCGACGGCTTTATCGCGGTCCCACAGATAATGATAAACGAAGAACAGCCATTCATAAAACCAATCACCTTCATAAATAGACTTATCATAGATGATGTGTGAGTCATTAGATGGCAAAGGGATGCCATTCGCTATCAGCATCATCTTCAATGCTTCTTTATAGCGCGCTGTATAAAAATACACATGTGCAGTGTAGAAAAACGGCTCTCTCCATAATGGATAATAGGCAATTGCTTTGCCCCCTGCTTCCAGTGCTTTATCGTATTTTTTAAGTGCGATGAGCTTGCGCATGTAATGGACCATGGTTTGGGAGTACCAGACTTTATCAATAGGCTCATTACACAGTTCTCTAAACATATACTCATAATAGGCAACGCCTTTATGTGCATCGGATTCCTGCGCGAGGTATGACCAGATGCGCACATTTTCACGGTATTCCTCGGTTTCAACAGCTTTTGACAAGATGCGTAAATTGCGCGTTACGCTTGGTTCATTGGCAACTACTTTGTTATGAATAACTTTGATATCGTTCCTGTGTTCGAACTTAAGTTCGCCCACATATTTCAAACATTCGTGAATCGGAAATTCGAATTTCAGTCCTTTGTTGTTACGGAATATGCGTTCACGCACTTGTGAAAGTGTAATCTGCCCCTCTGCATTACGAGCATAAACATAGGGCAGATAAAGCACGTCCCATTCGATGGGCTTTGCTTTCATATCACAGAGCATTTGTGCTGTATCTTTGGGTATCAAGTCATCGGCATCTAGCCAGATGATGAAGTCGCTGGTGCATTTTTCGAGACCAAAATTGCGCGCTTTCGAAAAATCATCGACCCATACAAAATCGAATATTTTATCAGTGTATTGGCGGGCTATTTCTTTTGTACGGTCGGTTGAGCCAGTATCAACAATGATGATTTCATCAGCGTAAATGCGTGCAGTTTCCATCAGTGTAGGTAAATGAACCTCTTCATTTTTTACAATGACGGCTAGCGATAAGGTATGGTTTTTCTTTTGCATGGCGGAACAATAGATATGTCCCTTAAAGGCTAGCCGTAACTGATTGCGATTATATTAACGCAACCAATACGGGGCCGGATCGCTTTAGTGTCGGCTTTAAAAAACCTATATTTAAGGGACTGTAGCTATTACGCCACCCACCCCCCTACTTCACCTAAACGGTGAAGTCGTTTTTTCTGCCTGGCGCAACGTAGTTAGCGATTGCCTGTCTCACAGGTGTATCGCTTGGTGTGCCTGTAGGTTCATCAGGAACGAACGAAGCAGCATATGACCGGGCACCATAATTTGCTGCTACTTCTCTTACTTCCGAGGGCGTGTTGCTAGGAGTATTGGCACGGCTTGGTGCGGATGAAGGCGCGCTAGAAGGCTCTGATGATGGCGCGCTCGATGGTCCGGATGAAGGCGCGCTAGAAGGCTCTGATGATGGCGCGCTCGATGGTCCGGATGAAGGCGCGCTAGAAGGCTCTGATGAAGGTGCGCTAGAAGGCTCTGATGATG